>CATLEX010000064.1 GCA_949927455.1 uncultured Clostridia bacterium | reverse complement strand
CGTGGTATCTGAATTTCCAAAGTTGAGAAGGCATCTTTTCTAGAATGTACCCTTGTGGACGGGGCTTTACTCATGGTTTCATAAAAAAAGAAAAGTGCCCTGTTTTTTGATAATAGTTATGTATAAAGGTAATAAAATTGCAATAGGTATCCCTTGCTTCAACGAGGCAATTGCGTTACCAGAAGTCTTGGAAGGAATTTCTGTTTTTTTTCCGGAAGCAGAGGTGTATGTATTTGATAATAATTCTTCCGATAATACTTTCCAGGTCGCACAGGAGTACATTTCTTCTTCAACACTCTCTCCATCCAATCTTGTTTCAAAAAAGACAGGTTCTCTTATCCCTAAATTATGGGGGGGGTATTTAAAGTAAGAGCTAAAGGAAAAGGAAATGTTGTGACTCAATTTTTTTCAATAATTGAGGCCGATATTTACGTAATTGTTGACGGGGACGCAACCTATGACTTAGCATCCCTCAGAAAAATGGTCGATATTCTGCTTTCCAAGAGACTGGATATGGTTGTTGGAAGAAGAGTTGAAGTGGGAGTCGATCTTGAAAATAAAGTATATAGGAGGGGACATCGATTTGGAAATAAAGTAATTACCAATGCGATTGCGTATGTTTTTGATCAAAAAGCATCGAATAGAATCTTTCAAGACATGCTGTCTGGCTATCGTGTTTTTTCTAGGCGTTACGTAAAGTCTTTCCCTTCATTGTCTCAAGGTTTTGAAATAGAAACTCAACTTAATGTCCATGCACTCCAACTTAAAATGAGGTGCGAAGAACTACCTACTCCTTACTTTAAACGACCTTCAGGAAGTCAAAGTAAATTGTCCACTTATAGAGATGGAATAAAAATTGCTTGGACAATTTTTAAAATTTACTCTACCGAAAAACCTTTTTTGTTCTACTCAGTTTTGTCTGTCGTATTCGGGCTGGTTTCTATCTTCCTCGCTATTCCTCTTTTTATAACTTTCATCAATACTGGAAGTGTACCGAGATTACCGACGGCCGTTCTTTCAACAGGATTAATGATCTTTGCTTTTTTAAGTTTAGTGACAGGAATGATTTTGCAAAATGTTACTAAAGGCAGAATTGAAGTCAAACGTCTTTTTTATCTTTCTTATCCTGCACCTCATGAAAAACAATAGTTCTTTACTCCAGTTACTTAAATTTTCTCTTGTTGGTGGTTTGGGATTTTGTGTTGATGTTGGAGCATTTTATATAGCTAATCAGTTTGTTAATTTAACTTTAGCAAGACTTTTGGCTTTTATATGTGCCGTTTTTTTTACTTTTCTTCTAAATCGTTCCTTTACCTTCCTGATTAAAGGTTCGAAGCGTCTTGTGGAAGAGTTCATTAAGTACTTTTTTTCTATGATCCTAGGAGGAGCAGCAAACTTAGGTTTATCTTTGTATTTGCTTTATTGCTTCAGGGTATTTGATAATTACCAATTTATCCCCCTAGCTTTTGGTAGTTTGGCGGGTTTAATGATAAATTTTGGATTGTCAAGAAAGATATTCTCCAAAGTGGGAGAAAATTCAAATTAATTGTAAATAAGCTTGGTCACAAAAGTCCCATATGAGCGAGCAAAAAGCAATAAATTACTTAATTTCCCAAGTTCTAACCTAAAGAAAATGCAAATTTTTAATGTCCTCGATGATCGTGAGATAGATCTTCTGCAAAAGATATTTCGTGAAAAAAAGCGCTTATTTCTAACTATCGGCTTAATTTGTTATGTTTATAAAACCTGAAAAGACGTTTGAGAAAATAAAAGAGATTTTTTTAGTTGTCGTTTCATTTTTGGCGTTAACAATTCAACCTTTTTCTTTATTATCTGAACCCAGGACCAACTATTGGTACGATTTTCACCATATATTTTCAAATATCTCGAAGGGAACAAACTCTCTTGAGGCTTTTTTTATATTTTTTACTTTGTTGCTTTTCAGAAAGAAGCTTTTTGAACCAATTAAGAATTACAAAGTTCTTTTTGCTTGTTTCGTTTTTATAGGAATCTATCTGCTATGTGATGTATTTTCAAAACTTAGCTCGTTAGGAGAAGTTTTTACGAATCGCCTAGTGTTATTCATTCTAGTATTCAAATGGGCGTTGCTCTCCTTGTTGGCAAGTCAAATTGGGATAATTATCATAAAGCGGATTGAGGGGATAGATTTCTCAAGGTTTTCTTCGAAACAGAAGAATTTAAATTTTCTTTATAAAGTTTGGTTTCTTCTGTTGGTTTCATGGATGCCTGCCTTTGTCGTATATTTTCCAGGAAGTGCTGTATACGATGCGCTATGGCAAATAGCACTTGGTGGAAATTGGATTCCTTCTTCAGATCACCATCCTTGGCCTAGCTCTTGGCTTTTCTTTACATTGGTTAATTCTTTAGATTTGAAAGACACAGGAATTTACCTTTTACCTCTTACTATTTTTATATTTTTCTCAGAAATATTCTTAATTGGCCTAATTTGTTTATACATAAAAAAAATAATAAATCTTTATGCAAATGACGGGTGGTACATATGGATCTCTCCGTTAATATATTCTGTTGTTCCAATCTACTCTATGTACGGGCAAACAATTATAAAAGATGGAATTTATAGCTTTTCTCTCACACTATTTTGTTCTGTTTTCGTATACATATTTTTGTCGCATTCTTCGTCAGTTAAATCCAAAGAAGTTGTTATTCTTGCCTTAACTTCCTTTATTTGCTTTTGTTTTAGACATAATGGTGCATACATAATTCTTCCCAGTCTTGTTTGTCTTTTAATCTATTTTTGGCATCTAAATAAAGCTAGCAAACCAATTTTAATTTTGGTTGTCTTGCTTATCGCATTTCAGGTTGGGTATAAAAATATTTTTTTAACAACATTTAACATTTCAAAAGGAAGTGTAGTTGAGAAATTAGCTCTTCCTTCTCAAACTTTAGCCTGGATAATGAAGAAAGAAAAAATACAGAATAATTTCTTTGATAATGAAAAGGGTAAGAGTTTTTTTTCTTCGGTTACAGAGGTAACTGAAAATTTTCAACCAGAGATTTCTGATAATATCAAAAGCTTCATTAAGTTACCTATCTCCCAGGAGCATCTCAATTCTTTTTATTATTTTTGTACTAAATATAAAAAATCCTGCTTGGAAGGAGTGTTAGCCCAAACTTATCTATATTTCTATCCTAATAGAATGAGTTCAGTCATGCCTGTAGTATTTAACTACAACAACTCTTTTGAAAGTCTTTCTAAAAACACTAACTCATTTTCCATACCGGATAAAATTAATTACTTTTTTGCAAATAACTATAGAATTCCATTTGAATATTGGGTTGAATTTTGGGCTTTTACTTTTCCTTTTTCTGCTCTGATGACGCCTGCTTATTCAACCTGGATACTTTACTTCTTTGTAATTGCTCTGATGATTAAAGGTCAAAACAGGGCAACACTTATATTAGCTTTACCGTTTCTTTTGACGTTTTTTATAAATATACTTTCTCCTGTAAATGGTGATACGCGGTATTCACTTCCCTGTATTGCGTCTGAACCAATTTTAATATTTTTAATTTTCTTTACTATTAATAATCGGCTAGTGCCTAAAGATTGCGATGTTAAGAATCGATTAAAGTTTGAGTCAGATAAGGAGAGGAAAAAGCTGTGTAATTAATATTACTGTGGAGAGAGGGTTTTGTGTTTACGGTGTCAGACAGCTATTTTTGTACTTCCAGGGAATGCTCCAGATAAGGTCTCTTTTTTTCTCATATGTTCTTTTTTCTTTCACCCTCTCGAGAAAGAATTCGACAAACTATGTTTCTGATAAACTGATTTTTCTTCTAAATAACAACGTAAGCTAACGAATTCGATGAGCCAATTAAGCCAGAAATTTAAAAAAGATAATAAGGACTTCATGGTTCTCTCTGCTGTTTGTATTCTTTTTGTGGTAGATGCGCACGCCGGAGGACCGATTAATCTGCTTAACAAGATTTTCCCTTACGATTCTTTCTTTATGCCAGCCTTCATCTTTATTAGTGGCTATTTTTATAAGGTTCCCATTACTTCTAATGAAACTAAAAGGTTTTGCTTGAAAAAGCTTAAGCGCCTCTTGGTTCCTTACTATCTCTATAACATATTAATTTCTCTTTTGTGGCTTATTCCCATTTTTTTTGTAACTCAACAATTATGGGGGACCAACTTTTTCTTGTCATTTAATGGGATACTTCCGTTCTTTTATAAGTTATTAATAGAATTTCCTTTTTCATCTGGAGTCTCAAGCGATCTAGTCAGTCCATCATGGTTTTTAGTCGCCCTTCTTGGTACTATTCTCTCCTACACCTTGTTAACAAAGGTTCATGTTTCTGAAGGCCTAAGATCGTCCTTTATTCTCTTTCTATGCCTTCTTATCGTTGGAATGGGAAGTATATATTCTGCGTTGAAAGGATTTAACCAAAATCCTTGGTTTTTGTTGATGTTAAAGATAGCTTTTTTTCTTCCATTTTTTCATTTAGGATGTATCTTAAGGAAACTTGATGCACGGAATCTACTTAAAGAAAAAGACTATGGAATGATGGCAATTTTAAGTATTGGTACCAATATTGTTTTATTGCTCTTCTTTTCTCCATCTGCTTTGAGTTTTCCTAGTCTTGCCTTTATGGCAAGATTTCCTTTCCCGCTCTCAGAGTTAAGTGGATGGGAATTTCTGAAGATAATTCTACCCTATCTTACTTCATTTACCGGTATTTTCTTTTATCTATATATCTCTAAATTAATTGCTAAAAATTGGGGGTCTCAGCCTATTTTAAACCTCATTTCGAACAATACCCTTCAGATTCTTTGTTTGCACCTTTTTTGTTTTAATGTGATAAATCTAGTTTTTTATTTATTGAAAACAAATTTTGGACTTTTTACAGGTTTTAATGAGACATTATTTTTTTCTTCAGCCTGGTATATATACGGGCCTCATGTGGGCTTCCAGTTTTTTTATTTGCTTGTAGGAGTAATTGGTCCTTTAACCTTAGTTGTTTTAAGAGAAAAATTTATAAGTACTCTTTCTAAGCAAAAGACGGGATGATTTTTTAGTTCGGACAATCACTTAAGCTCTGAGGCTAATCTCTACTTTGCTATACCTTGAGGGTCACTGAAATGTGTCCGATTCCTTTTGACCTTCTCTATCTTGAGGAATGATTTCAGGAAGATAAGAGAGTACGCTCTTCAGCCGAGCCTGAGGACAGTCTGCTCATTCTAATTCAACTTTAGAAGTTTGATTGCTAGTAAAATCTGAATCTTCAAATGACACTGAGTATAGTAGGCAACATTAGGCCACAGTTAAAAAAATCTATTTTTACAATTATTGCGATCTATCTTTAGAGGATATGAATGAAGAATATAGTGATACAACATCAAGATAAGGGATTTTTTAAAGAGAAGGTGTCAGTGATTGTTCCCGTCTATAATAGTTCAGCATACTTGGAAGCTTGCGTACAAAGTATTGCTTCTCAGTCTTATCAAAATCTGGAGATTCTTTTGATAGATGACGGATCCACCGATTCGAGTGCAATTCTAGCCACAAAACTTTCAAAACAAGATCCTCGGGTAAAAGTTTTTGAAAAGACTATTAATACAGGTCGATCCGCCACGAGAAACTTTGGGTTAGACCATGCTTCGGGAGAATACGTAGTTTTTGTCGACAGTGACGACGAACTTGTTCCTAATGCAATTACTAGAATGATAAAAAAAATCAAAATTGATGGCTCAGACGGCGTGGTGGGTTCCATTGTAGTAGAGTATGAAGCCCACAGTGAATTAAAAGATTCGGACGATAGCTACTATAAAATCAAGTTCAATGCGCATAAAAAAGTCACAGATGATCTATTATTCAATTTTCATGCTTCTTCATGCGGTGTCTTGTTTAAAACTGAAAAAATAAGAAATCTTGCTTTAAGATATCCAGAAGGATTGAATTATGAAGATGCCTACTTTCATTGGGTTTATTTTTCGCAGTGCCTCACAATAAGTTTCCTCTCAACTCCTGTTTATAAATATATCCGCAGGCCTGTTTCTGTTATGTCTCAAACGTTCGAAAGAGCAGAAGGTATTGCGATTCAACATCTCTATATTGCAGAGCATATTTTCCGATTTTGGGAAGCTCGAGGTGAATTGCAGACTAGATATCCAACAGTATTTCGGTTGCTTGAAGAGTTTTTTTGGTTTGCTTATCGCTATTCCCAAAACTATGAGAAGGCTTTGGTCGTCTACGAGTGTAGTAAGATTATTAGGAACTTTAATTTGCCTTTAGGTTACGCTAGTGACTCCCTTAAGCAGATATATGAAGGGAACTATGGTTTTCTTTTTCCTAATAGCTCGGTAGTACAAGGACAAAACGAGCAAACTTCGCAAGATTTTGCGAGATTTCTACAACTTAAATCGATTATTAATTCTTTTTTCCCAAATAACACCTTTCGAAGGAAAGTCATCATAAGTATTGGTAGAAAGGTATTGAAGAGGAAGAAACATAAATAATTTAATCTTTTTATTGGGGTTATATAATCTCGCAATTCGAGAAATATTTTTAATTCACGTAGATGAACTTCCTTCCACTAGGGTAAGCAGAGTGAGTAATTCAGGCCTTAAAGATATCATTAAAGGGTTTAAATGTTTTGGGTTAGCAGTTTTTTTAGCATGGACGGATATCAGACAGCGATATAGAAGATCAACACTTGGACCTTTCTGGATTTCCATTTCAACAGCAGTTATGCTTGGTTGCATTGGGGTAATTTTTGGTGGGATTTTTAAGTCTCCCATTCAAGAATTCTTGCCTTTTCTTGCTTGCGGCCTAATCATCTGGGGGTTTATCTCCCAATGTCTTACAGAGGCTACCCAGGTTTTCCCAAGTTCAGAAGCAGTTATAAAACAACTCCCTCTCCCTCTGTTTATTTACGTTCTTAGGATGGTGACAAGGAATATTTATATTTTTTGTCACAACCTAATTCTTATTCCCATTGTGTTGCTCATCGTCCAACGCCCTGTGGGGCTAAATGGACTATTCTTTTTCCCATGAATGATCCTGCTAGTTGTGAACATTACTTGGATCTCACTGTTGATCGGAATAATTTGTGCCCGTTACAGAGATATGGCGCAGATTGTTATCAGCCTGCTGCAAGTTTGTTTTTATGTTACCCCGATTATTTGGATGCCTTCCTTGTTACCTGAAAGGACCAGCGCAATGATACTAGGGCCAAATCCAGTCTATCACCTGTTGGAAGTGGTTAGAGCTCCTTTAATGGATCAGATGCCTACTTTACAAAATTTTCTCTTCTGTACTTTTTTAGCATTGTTTGGCTGGCTTGCCACTATGTTCTTATTTGATAAGTATAGAAATCGTATTGTATATTGGTTATAGGCTATGGCAAATATTCAACTTAAAAATGTTTCCGTAGATATTCCTATTTTTAATTCACAAGGAAGATCCTTAAAGAAAAAAATTTTAGGCGCTGCTACCGGTGGACGAATTGGGTTAACAGAAAGCGGAAAGACGATTGTTCGTTCGTTGAATCAACTTAATCTTAAAATAGACCCTCATGAGCGAATAGGTTTAATTGGTCATAACGGAGCAGGTAAAAGTACTCTTCTGAGAGTTTTGGGAGGCGTTTATGTGCCTACTTCTGGGAATGCACTAATTAATGGAAGAGTCACTTCATTAATAGACATCTCTTTGGGGATCGACCCAGAGTCAACAGGTAGAGAAAATATATTTATTCGGGCCGCACTTCTTGGATTGCCTCGAAAACAAGTTTTAGAAGAAATGGATAATATTATCGAATTTACCCAGTTGGGCGAGTTTATCGATATGCCTTTAAGAACTTATTCAACAGGTATGCACATGAGATTAGCCTTTGCTGTCTCTACAATGGTTACGCCTGAAATACTTCTTATGGATGAGTGGCTATCTGTAGGAGATAAAGAGTTTCAAGAAAGAGCTGAAGAGCGGTTAAATGGTCTGATAGCTAAAGCCAATATCCTAGTTCTTGCTTCTCATTCTAGACAATTAATAGAAAAATGTTGCACCCGGGTAATATGGCTCGAACATGGAAACGTAGTAATGGACGAGAAACCGGAAAGTGTGTGTAAAAATTATTTCGGTTAAGATTAAATATTATCAAATATAAAATGACAGCCCAAAAATTTTCTTCTAATCCTAAAATCTCAATTCTGGTTCCGTGTTTTAATGTTGAAAAATACGTGCAAGAGTGCGTGAACAGTCTTTTGAATCAAACAATAAAAGATATAGAAATCATCTGTATAAATGACGGTTCTACTGATGCAACACCCTCTCTATTAGAAGAGTTCGCCAAACACGATATTAGGATTAGAGTAATAAACAAAAAAAATTCAGGTTATGGGGATTCAATGAACAAAGGGCTGGAGCTTGCTAGCGGGGAGTACTTAGGCATAGTCGAAAGCGACGATTTTGTTGAATCGAATATGTTTCAGGAATTGTATGATAATGCCGTGAAATATAATCTGGATATTTCGAGATGCTGCTATTATGAAAGAGAGGGAGTGAGGGATACTCCCGTACTAAATGATTGGGTACCAAAGAACTCAGTGCATAATCCTAACGTTAATACTGCCGCTTTCTGGCAAGCGCCAGCTATTTGGTGCTCTATCTATAGACGCGAATGGTTAGAGAGAAATCAAATCCGATTTTTACCCACTCCAGGAGCTAGTTATCAAGATACCTCATTTGCGTTCAAATGTTATGCATCTTGCGAACGTTTTTATATGAGCGACAAACCTTTGCTTCACTACCGCATTGATAATCAAAACAGTTCAGTAAACAATAAGAACAAAGTTTTTTGTGTTTGTGAAGAATGGGATGAGATTTACAGATTTGTGAGGTCTGATAAAAAGAGGTTTGGACATCTATTGCAGCTTATGCCGATTCTGCAGTACGGAACCTATAAGTGGAATTTAGATAGGTTGGACAACAAGTATCGTAGAGCCTTTTTGTCAAAATGGATTAAGGAAATTATTGGACATTTTGTTAGAGGGGAGATGCCTATTACGCGCCTCGATCCGGTTGCAAAATCAAAAATAAAAAAATTGTTTGCGAGTTATTTCTCAATGATGAGTGGGAAGGAATAGAAAATATTTATTCCTTGTGATCTATTTCTACTCGATCCTTCTCATCAAGAGTTTGTCAAAATACTTTTCCGAGACATTTTAGGAGAAAGGGGCGTGAAATATTCACGAGAATCCAGAGAATCTCCAGTAAAAGATATTTTTTGAAGCGGTTTTAATGGTTATTTTGGATACACCTTATCAAATATGTTGGAAAAATGGATTCTCTGGCTAATCAACGGGGACTCTAATGTGAGATAGACTTAAGCCTGTGATTTTTGAGTGTGGTCGCTAATGGCGCAAGTCATTCCAAATTTAACGATTTATATTTAAGAGCAATTTCTCAAAAGAAAGTTACAAAAATTCATCCAGATAAGTATCCTAACGAGAGTGTCCTTTCCTGAAATTGGTTGACTCTTCTTTGGTTTAAAAACTGTTTTTTGTTGACTACGCTTGCCTATTACTGTTTTAGGTTGACTTTGGTTTTACCTCCCTTTGAGTTCTATATCAACTTTTCTTAGTTTTAAGTTGTGTTTCGTCGGGGTTCGGCTTG
>CATLEX010000063.1 GCA_949927455.1 uncultured Clostridia bacterium | reverse complement strand
ATCTCTCAAAAATTTATCTCTTTGCTTCTGAATTTCACTATTTTTTAATTCCTCTGTACAACCCAATTTTCGTATTAAACTCTTGTCAACTTCATTCCAGATGTCAATCGAATCAATCAAAGTTCCATCCATATCAAAAATAATCACTTTTTTATTTTTAAACATTTTTCTCTCCTAATTTATTGATTTTACCTTTAAAATCCTCAAAGCGTTTAAAATTGCAATAATCGCAACTCCCACATCTGCAAAAACAGCTTCCCACATAGTAGACATTCCCAAAGCACTAAGCACCAAAACCAAAACCTTTACCAAAATTGCAAACACAATATTTTCCTTTACTATTCGCATATTTTTTTTCGCTAATTTTATGGCACTTGCTATACCAGAAGGTTCGTCAGTCATAAGCACAACATCTGCCGCCTCAATAGCAGAATCGGCACCTAAGCCTCCCATCGCTATTCCAATATCCGCTAAAGCCAACACTGGTGCATCATTAATTCCATCTCCTGCAAAAATCAATTTTCCTTTTTCACTCTTTTGCCTCATTAATTCTTCCACTTTTTCCACTTTTCCATCTGGCAATAATTCTGTATAAACCGCATCTATTCCTAGCTTAGCAGCCACACTTTCGCCTACTTGTTTTTTATCTCCAGTTAGCATAACTGTTTTTTTGATATGATTTTGTCTTAGTTTCTTAATAGCTTTTTGCGCATCTTTCTTGATTTTATCTGCAATCAAAACATAACCTACATATTTTCCATCAATTGCCACATACAAAATCGTTCCAACACTATCACAAACAATAAAATCAATTTGCTTTTCACACATCATTTTTTCATTTCCAACCAAAACTAATTGATTTTTAATTTGAGCTACTATTCCACAACCTGAAACTTCTTCAGTTTTCACAATCAAATTCTTGTCAATTTCATTGTTATATGCCCTTTGTACTGACTTAGCGATTGGATGGTTTGAATAACTTTCTGCATGTGCTACTATTTTTAATAATTCCTCTTTAGCAATTCCAATTGCCTTTACTTCTTGCACTTCAAAAATACCTTCTGTTAAAGTTCCTGTTTTGTCGAAAACCACAATTTCAGCCTTGGAAAGTGCCTCTAAATAATTGCTTCCTTTGACCAAAATTCCCATTTTAGAAGCGCCACCAATTCCTCCAAAAAAACTAAGCGGAATTGAAATTACTAATGCACATGGACATGAAACCACTAAAAATGATAAAGCTCGATAAATCCAATCTGAAAACGTCGCATTTGGTATCAACAATGGTGGAAAAATTGCTAAAACAACTGCAATTACCACTACAATTGGCGTATATACTCTGGCGAATTTTGTAATAAAATTTTCTGATTTGGATTTCCTACTACTTGCATTTTCCACTAAATTTAAGATTTTACTAACAGTCGATTCACCAAATTCTTTGGTAACCTTTATTTTTAGTAAACCATTCAAATTAACACAACCACTCAAAACGTCTTCGCCCTCAAACACTTCCCTTGGCACACTCTCTCCAGTTAATGCTTTAGTATCCAGACAAGATTTTCCTTCCACAACTATGCCATCTAATGGCAATTTTTCACCAGGTTTTACAATAATTATTTCCCCAATTTTCACTTCATTTGGACTTACCTTTTCTTCGATTTCTTCACGTAAAACATTCGCATAATCTGGACGAATATCCATCAAATTAGCAATCGATTTCCTCGATTTATCCACAGCATAACTTTGGAATAATTCGCCTACTTGATAAAACAGCATTACTGCAACTGCTTCTGAAAATTCGCCTACACCAAATGCACCAAGTGTTGCAACAGACATCAAAAAATTTTCGTCTAACATTTTACCTCTTAAAAAATTGCGCCAAGCTTTTTTCAAAATATCCAGCCCAACAAAAATATAACTAAGTAAAAACAGAACATTGTTTATCCACAAATGTGAAAAAGAAATTGCAAACGCAAGCACAAATAAAATCAATGCAATGATAATTTTTATGGCTCTCTTTTTCATAAACACCTCCTAAATTTCTTTTATTGTACAATCTGGTTCTTCTTTATGAACAACTTTTTTCATTTTTTCCACAACTTCTACCTTTTCATTTTCTTCACATTCTATTATTAATTTTTCTGTCATAAAATTAATATTTGCTTCCTTTATTCCAGCAATTTTCCCAATTACTCTTTCCAATTCTGCTGCACAATTTGCACAGTCCAATCCTTTTATTTCAAAATGATATTTCATTAAAAATTCCTCCCTAAATTTATTTTTTATGTTCAATATGTTCCATGCCAACTTCAAATACTTCTTTTACGTGCTCGTCGTCCAACATATAAAATACTTCTTTTCCTACTTTTTTGCATTTCACAATTCCACTTCTTCGAAGTGTTCCTAATTGATGTGATATCGACGATTTCGTCATATTCAAAATATTAGCAATATCGCACACACAAAGCTCGTTTTGGTCCAATGCAAACAAGATTTTCACTCGTGTAATATCACCCAAAATTTTGAAAAATTCTGCCACTTTATAAATAGCATCATCGTCTTTCATTTTAGCAAGGGTCTTTTCCACAAGTTCCTCATGAATGACATTACAATCACATGCAAATTCATTTTTAGCCATAATTCTCCTTTCTTAAGTTAAAATTTTTTATTATAGTTGAATATTTATTCAACTATAATAAGTATATGCTATTGTTTCTTTTTTGTCAATATAAAATAAAAATTTTTCTCTCAATACAAAAATGAGAGATATTTCTATATCTCTCATTTTTGTATCATTATTTTATCAAAATTATGATTTTTCACATGGAATTTTCCTCCTAATCCATTAAAAAATCCAAAATATTCATTCCTGCTGATGTTTGTGATTTATATAATTCTGTGTATCCACATTTTGTACAAGTTACAGTTATAAATTTTTTATTTTGTACATCAAATATTTTAGCAAAATCTCCTCCTGTGGCTTGAAATTGGTCTTTTTCAAATTCTGTATTGCCACATTTTTCACATTTCCAATCCATAAAACTCTCCTCTCTTTTTCTGCAATATCTCTACCTTTTATTATACCATATTTTTCCCTAAAAGTCAACTTGACAAAACCATAAAAATGTGCATCTACTCTAAATTAGTTCATTTTACAGCCTTCATTTCTCCTGCATAGTTTTTAGTACATCTTTTGTTAGCTTGTCCTTATCAAATTTATTCATAATAACAATAACAATTGCTACTAAAATTAATACTGCTATGTACAATATAATACTCATTTTCCAGTCGCCCATTGCTAAATTAGCTCCTGCAAGCGTAGATGAAATCACAGATGGAAAACGTGCAAATGTCGAAATTAAAATAAATCTCATCGGCTGAATAGGCAAAAGTCCCGCCACATATACCAATAAATCTTTTGGCGTTCCTGGAATAAGAAACAGGATTAACATGATTTTTTCAATCTTTTTTGGATTTTGAAATAATTTGCTATTTTCAATTTTCTTCACTTTTTCTTCTTCACAAAAATTGCACACAAAATTTCTACCAAATTTTCTCACTAAGCCATAAATCAGAATTGTTACAATGCAAGCAGATAGCATAATAAATACTGTTCCTCCAATAGCTCCATAACACATGCCTGCTAATATTTCAAGCGGCTCTCCTGGCACAACAATCAAAAAGATTTGGGCAAGTTGTAATCCAAATAATGTTAGCATACCAAGCATTCCTGAACTTTCTACCTTTTGCTTAAACGCAATTTGTCCTTCTAAGGAAGACAAGTTTTTCATAAGTGGAAATAAATAGCCAATCATGCCAAGGATAAAAATTACAACAACTACTGATATAATTCTTTTCCAAATTTTCACTTTGTTCATACTTTATATAATCCCTTCTTTTTTTCGGTAAAGCAATAAATTTGCTCGAATTAAGTCCGCCACACTGACTGTTGGAGTGGCATATTTTTTTAATATGCCACCATAAATTTCCTGTAAGCCTTGTATATTTTTAAAATCTTCTGGTTTGACAATTTCTGGCAAACCTGTTTGTATGCCTGATTTTTCCATAATATATTTCACAAATTCTGCACAATAAAAAGAATGTTCTTTTCCAATTTTTTTATGAATTCCTGCTGCAAACAAGCCCCACACATTAAAAGTGTAATTTTCTTTTTGCATTTGAATTTCTCGAATATTGTTTTTGATGTTTTCATATTGCTCATCTGTAACTTCTAGCGCATACACTTTGGTGCGTGTTTTGTAAAATCTTTTAAAAGTGCCTTTATTTATGTATTCATGTACAAATCCGCCCATAAACGGATTGTACGGATTTAACCTTCCAAAGCTATACATTTCTTTTAAAGTTACATCAAGCGCAATTGAACTATGCGAAAATTCGTCTTTTGTAAATGTTTTTATGATTCTAGACAATAACGTTCCAGTATGTGTTAGCACAATAAAGATTTTTTTCATATTATCTACCTACTTCCATTTATATTCCTATCAAATTGTATGTTTGTTGCTATAAAATATATTCCATATACAAAAATAAATATTCCAATAACAATTGCCATATTTTTCCAGATTTCTTCCACTGTTACTGCAACTGTAAAAATTTGCCCTATAATCAAAACTGCAGGAATGCTAAGTAAAATTGGAATAAACATTGGCAATGCAAAATAAAATAAGATTTGTTTTAAAATTGTTTGGTTCATTTCGGTTTCGTCCATACCTAATTTTTTTAATAATTCATAACGATATTTATATTTTTCTGAATCACTTAGTTGCTGTATCGCCAAAATTGTAGCAGTTGCCATCACAAAAATAAGTGCTATATAAAATGCTAAAAAAGATATCATTGTATAAAAAGATTTTACTTGATTAGTTCGATTACCTTTTGTCATAACATTTCCCAAAGAAATATTAATTTTATAAGTTTGTTCCTTACCATCAATTTCAGCTATATTTTCTACTTCATCATATAAAATATACTCTGATAAGTCCTGATAAAACTGTTCTGTCGTTGTTTCTTCTGTTGTCGCTACAAGTTTATAATCAGCAACATAAGAATTCTCTTGTGGGCTAAATTTTATAGCAGCAATTTCTTCTAACAAACGATCTGGAACAACAATACAATACACATATCCATTAAAAAAAAGTTGTGCAAAATTTTCCCCATAAACATCTTTTACTGTAATTTCTTTTCCTACAATTTCAATTTTATTATTTTTCTGAATGTAGTCTTCAAATGATTTTTCTGCTGTTTTCATACATTGAATAATTGCTTCATCCTCTTCTAGTGATATTATATCATATCCTAGCATTTTTCTCAAGTAGTTATAATCTGTTAAGCCTAAAACATTTTCACAGTCTTCATCATATCGATCTTGAAAAGTTGTGTTGTCTAACGCTTTTTCCATATTTGTTTTTGGTATGTTATATAATCTATATTCGTACATGTCAGTAACTTTTGCATTTTTTTCAATATATTCTTTATATTTTGAAAAATCTCCATCCACAGAACTTATCATAATTTCAAATGGGTACCCCATTTCAATTTCGTTATTGAGCATACCATTCATAAGAAGTGCCACATTTCCACCAATCATAATAAAAGCAAATAATACTGCAATGGTTCCAAGTGTAGCACTCATTGTATTAATTTTAGAAGTCAAATTGCGATATAAAAATAAATTATTTTGTTTGTACTTTCTTGTTTTATTTTCCAAATATCGTTTGACAATAAAACTCGAAATGCTCAAATAAAACATGTAAATTCCAACCATCCACAGCACAATGGCAATCATTGTATTTTTACCATTCATTTGCGTAGGATTGCTATAATCTAAATTTAGAACCCACAAACCAACTAACAGCAAAATTACTGAAATGATAAATAGCATGACATTTCCTTTTGCATTTTTGATGTGATTATTTTCGTTTTTCTTTTCTGCATATAACAAATCATATACTTTTGTTTTCTTGATTTTTCGTCTAACTTTTAATAGCACCAATACAAATATTCCAAAAAAGCAAAGCGCTGTTGCCTTCACAGCTTCGAAGCTAAATACAATGGAAATTTGATAAGGCTGTGCAAATAAATTCATAATAATACTTGTAAAAACTTGGTAAATAAATGTCCCTACTACTGTTCCTACCACAAAAGCAATCATTCCTATTATTAAATTTTCGGCAATAAACATATTTGCAATATCTCTTTTTTCAATTCCTAACATTTGATAAGTTCCAAATTCTTTACTTCTTTTTTCTAACATAAATTTCATTGTATAATGAATGAGCCAAACCATGACAAAAATAACAACAACATTAATACCCATAATTGCTTTTGAAAAACTTTTCATACTAGCTGAAAGTTCTGCAATGTCACTTGAAGCAGCAATCGAATTAAAACTAAACAAGAGCGCAACTGCCATCACAATTGTCATGAAATAAATCACATAATCTTTTGCTTGCCTTTTAGCATTTCTGAAAGATAATTTACCTAACATCTCTTGCGTCACCTCCAAGAAGGGCTAACACATCTAATATTTCATTGTAAAAATCTTTTCTTTGCTGATTACCTTTTTCAATTTTATTAAAGATTTTTCCATCTTTCAAAAACAAAATCTTTTTGCAATAACTCGCAGAAAACGGATCATGTGTTACCATTAAAATCGTTGCATGCAAAGCTTGGTTCATGTCTTCCATCATTTCTAACAACTGCCTTGCTGCTTTGCTGTCTAAGCTTCCTGTTGGTTCGTCTGCCAAAATAATTTTTGGGTGATTAACAATCGCACGACAAGCAGCACATCTTTGCTTTTGCCCACCAGAAACTTGATACGGATATTTCTGCAAAATTTCCTCAATTCCTAGCTTTCTTGCAATTTCTAAAATTTTTGCATCAATCTCATTTTCAGAAATCTTATTAATGGTCAAAATCAAAGCAATATTTTCTTCAATAGTAAGTGTGTCTAGCAAATTAAAATCTTGAAAAATAAAACCTAAATTTTCCCTGCGAAATCTTGCAATTTCCTGTTCTTTAATTTCTGTAATATCTTCATTTTCCAAATAAATATGCCCACTACTTACGGTATCAATTGTGGAAATACAATTCAAAAGTGTGGTTTTTCCACTTCCGCTCGCCCCCATAATGCCTATAAATTCACCTTCTTCTACATCAAAACTAATATTATCAATAGCTTTTGTAAGATTATGTTGATTGCCATAATATTTTTGTATTTGCTCTACTTTCAATATTTTTTTCAAAATCATCACTCCTTTATACTTTCTACATCAAGTATATCTCAAATCTAGCTCGTTTCATATAGAAGTAGCTTGCTTTAATCTTACAAATTTGTAATGTTTCTATTATTCCCCCAATTTTTTATTTCTCGGAATAAGAATTGTTATTTTCGTATATTCATTTTCTTTGCTTTCTGCTTCCATTTCCATTCCCAATTCTTCACACAATCTTTTGCACAAATATAGTCCAATTCCTGTGGATTTTTTTTGTCTTCTTCCATTTGTTCCTGTAAAACCCTTTTCAAAAATACGGTCAATCTCACTTGCCTTAATCCCAATTCCATTATCTTTTAAAGATAACTCCACATTTTCTTTATTTTCTTTCATGTCAATTTTTATTTCTGGATTTTTTTCGGTTTTATATTGAACACTATTTATCATGATTTGATTTAAAATAAATTCCAGCCACTTTTCGTCTGTGTATGCAAACACTTCTTCATTTTCCACATCAATTTTCATTTTATTTTGTATCATCACTCTTTTATTTCTTGCTAACACGTTTTTTACGACTTCTCCCAAACTCACTTTTCGTATCATAAAATCATTGGAAACATGGTCAAGTCTTGCATAAAAAAGTGCTTGTTCCACATAATTATTAATTTGTTCCAATTCGTCTTCTATCTTTTGGGTTACTTCTGATTTATGATTTTCGCAAAGCAATTTACTTGAAGTAATCGGAATTTTTATCTCATGCACCCAACTTTCAATATATTCTTTATACTCTTTTTGCACAGTTTTAACCTTGTTCACATTTTCTAACATTGACTTATTTGCTTTTTTCAAAATCTGAAAATGTGCCAAATTTTCCTCTCTTCGAGGTTTTTCCAGAATTTCTGAAATTAAATATTTTTCTTCTAAACCATCCATAATTTTATAGATAGTTTTAAAATACACTTTTTTCCTCCAAAAATTCACAACAAATCCAACCCAGAAAAACACATTTGAAATAAAAATCACAATCCAAACTATATTTTGTGTAGCTTCCATTGCTTTCAAATAAGCCATCACAACCGCACAATACACGATAAACCCTAAAATATAATTTATTTTGTCTCTCACATATTTCGTAAATCTCATATTTGATATCCTTGCCCTCTTTTCGTTTCAATGAAATCTTCTACTCCTATTTCTTTCAATTTTTCTCGCAATCTTGTGATAATCACACTCAAGCTATTATCATCAGCATACACCCCATGATCCCATAAATAATCAATAATTTCCTCTCTTGATACAATTTTTTCTGGATGACAAAAAAGATAATACAACGTCTTAAACTCTGTTTTGGTAAGCTCTACTATTTTTTCTTTATGCGAAACAACAGATTTCAAAATATCCAAACTCACTTCTTGATACTCAATTCTAGTTTTCTCTTCTTTTGGATAAGCTCGTTTTAGCAAATTTTGAATACGTGCCAATAAAATTGGTATATTGTATGGTTTTTCAATATAATCGTCTCCGCCTAACATCATACCATTTAGTTCGTCCATCGCAGTATTTTGACTAGTCACAAAAATAATTGGCATATTGGACCTGGCTCGTATTTTACTACAAATTTCATATCCTGTTTGCCCAGGCAAATTGACATCAAGCAAAACCAAATGTGGATTTTTCTCCCAAATCAATTGTACTACATTTTCAAAATCACAAATTGTCTCCACTTCATAGCCACTATTTTGTAATAAAATTTTCAGCTCTTCGCGAATTTGCTGCTCATCTTCCACCACAACAATTTTAAACATCTGACCTCCTTGTTAGAATTTTTCTCTTTTATTCGCAAAAATTCTATTCATATATTCGTCTGGATAATGCTTATCCAAAAATTCATCCATCTCGTTTTCAGGCGCAATATTTTTCTTTCTTTCAAACTGCCTATAAGCTGCCATACACGAAATATGAATATCCAAAATCATAAAAACCACAACAAACATAGTAATGATTTTTAGTTTTTTCTGACATACAAACTTTTTAATATTTTGCAAAATTTTATCAATAAACATCACATACAAAATTCCTGCAATTCCCCAATATGTACAATGTAACAAACTTGTCCTGCCATTTACATTAAACTGTAAATAAGAATAATCCCAAGAAATTGTACCAAATACGCTTTCTTGCACCCAAGAGCATATATACTCTGTTACTCCACCAAGTAACATTGTAATCAAAAATACTTTAGGCTTATTTTTCGTGTCAATTACATTTAAAACCACATAATATACTATCATTCCAATTCCATAAACTGGCGTAAAAGGTCCATATACCAAACCTTGCCTTGATTCGAAAAAACCTTTCTGGAATAAAACGACAATCATTTCATAAATATAACCAATCACACTTCCTAAAACAAACAACCAAAACAGGATGACCAACTCTTCTAAAAATTTTCTTATTCTCATATTTTTGCTCCCAATATTTTATTATGTATTATATA
>CATLEX010000062.1 GCA_949927455.1 uncultured Clostridia bacterium | reverse complement strand
TTTATTATTATACATTATAACCATATTTTTTTATTCTTCCAGTCCAAAACTTATGCCAATTGCATTATTCACTTTATTCATTACTTTATTATCATTAATATGCCCGATTTTTTCTTTTAATCTACTCTTATCAATGGTACGAATTTGTTCTGCTAAAACCACAGAATCCGCTTTTAATCCATTATCCTCTGATGCAATTTTTATATGAGTAGGTAGTTTTGTTTTTCCAGTCTGAGACGTAATTGCAGCTGCAATTACAGTAGGACTATACTTATTTCCAGTATCATTTTGTATAATTAAAACTGGTCGAATTCCTCCTTGCTCTGAGCCCACAACTGGACTTAAATCAGCATAAAACATATCTCCTCTCTTTACTACCATAATCTTCACTCCTATTAATTTACGTATAGAATAGAATTTATCAGTTCAGTTAATATTTCCTATTTAAGTTCTATATTATTATATACTATGCAGATTGTCTCTTTTTTGGTATTATCTTTTATTTCTAATTTTGTTGGTAACATTGTTTTACTATCTACGTATAACTTTTTATACTTAATATATGTATTTTGATTACTATTTAATTTTATTTCAATTATTTTTTCTCCATTTTCATCATAGCATTTTATTTCGTTTTGCTCATTTTGATAATCATTTGCAAAAGTATTTAAAAACAAACTATTATTTAATAAATTGCTATAATTTTGATACACTTTCTCCAAATTAAGCTTACTGTTTGAAACCTTCAAATTGTCTCCATTTAGCTCAATTTTCACTCCTACAACATCTTCTCCTTCTTTTATTTCTTGCATGCTCCAATCATTTGCCACTTCTTGATACATCACGTACGAATTTTCTGTTTTATTACTTAGCACTTTTACAGTCACATCTGCACAATAATTTTGCATATTACTAAAAATATTCTCTATATCGTCACTTCTATTCTTAATTATATTATTGCCAAATAAAAAAAATTTATAATATAAAATTCCAAAAATCGTACCAAATAAAACTACAAAAAATACTATTTTTTTCAATTTGATTACCTTAATCATACAAAAACCTCCCCCAAAAAAATACATAAGAGGTCGGTCAAAACCGACCCCCTATCATTCCGAATTTATTTTTTACAATATATTCTTCCATTTTGGGAAATATTCATTTTTCATTTTCGTTATGATAAATTTTCAAAATATTGAACAATTACATTTTCAAACTTCTCTTTTGTCTCACATTTGTTCACTTGTTCGCGCACAAGGCTTGCCTCTGGCAACCCTTTCACATACCACGCTACATGCTTTCTAATCTCACGAACTGCTGTATATTCACCCTTTTCTTCTATTAGCAATCCAAAATGTTCTAAAATCGTTTTTAATTTATCTTCTAATGAAATATCATTGTTTTGTGACATTTCGCCCAGATTTGAGGCAATTTCATTAAAAATCCAAGGATTTCCAAGTGCTGCTCGACCAATCATAATACCATCACAACCTGTTTCATCAAACATTCTTTTTGCATCTTGGCTACACTTCACATCTCCATTGCCAATCACTGGAATATTGACATTTTGTTTAACTTTTCTAATAATATCCCAATCTGCATTTCCTGCATAAAACTCGTCCCTTGTTCTACCATGCACAATAATTGCACTTATTCCAGATGCTTCTGCAATCCTCGCCAGTTCAACTGCTACAATATGCTCCTTATCCCAACCTTTTCGTATTTTTAAAGTTACAGGTTTACTTGAACTTTTCACTACTTCATCAATTATTTCTTTCGCCAAATTCAAATCCAATAAAAGTCTACTTCCGTCACCATTTTTGACAACTTTTGGCGCTGGGCATCCCATATTAATATCAACTATGTCAGCAATTTCTGAAATGACTTTAGCAGCTTGTCCCATAATTTCTGGTTCACTGCCAAAAATTTGCATAGAAATTGGTCGTTTTTCGTTTTTGCAATTTAGCATTTTAAAGGTCTTCTCGTCTTTGTATGTAATTGCCTTACTACTGACCATTTCATTGCAAACTAGACCTGGATTTCCATACTTTTTGCAAATGATACGAAATGGCAGGTCGGTTACACCTGCCATTGGCGCTAATATTAAATTATTTTCTAATTCTACATTTCCTATTTTCAATTTTTTAATATACATTTTTGTCCTCTATAAATATGATTTTTGACGTCTGCTACTTATATTTAATAGCAACCCAATACAAATAAAATTTGTAACTAGCGAACTTCCTCCATAGCTAACAAATGGTAATGGAATTCCCGTAATTGGTAATAGACCAATTGTCATGCCAATATTTTCTAGCATGTGAAAAAAGAAAATCCCACCAATTCCAACAGCAATATAAGAACCAATATTGTCTTTTGCTGTTTTAGCAATATATACAATTTTGGTAATTAAAACTACATACAGCACCAAAATCGCCGCAGTCGCAATAAATCCAAATTCCTCACCAATTACAGAAAAAATAAAATCGGTTGTTTTTGGGTGCAAAAATCCAAGTTGTGTTTGATTTCCTTGAAAAATCCCCATTCCAACTAATTGACCAGCACCAATCGCTAATTTTGACTGAATGATATTGTAGCCATCTCCTCTTGGATCAGATTCTGGATTAAGAAACACTTCAATTCTTTTTAAAGCATGTTGTGGTAATTTGTTGTAAACAACTGGCACCAAAACTGCCATTAATACAATGGTAAAAATAATATATTTTTTATCAATTCCAGAAATGAATAAAATAAATACCATAGCAAAAACGTATGCCATTGCAGTTCCATAATCTGGTTGTTTAATAATCAAAAAAATAGGAATTGCCATAAAAATAAATGCTGTTAAAAGTTTCCAAAATCGATTAATTTCCTTTCTACCTCTAACCTGCAATTTGCTGATTAAAAACGAAATAAATAAGACCACTACAACTTTCGCAAGCTCAGAAGGCTGAATTCCAACATCGCCAATTTGAAACCAGCTAGTTGCACCATTAATTGGTTTAGTAAATAATACACCTATTAAAAGTCCAACCATTATAATATAAATTACTGTTGAAAATCTTGCAATTACATTATAATCAATGCTATACGCTAAAAACAAAAATGGCATACTAATTAAAAACCATTGAATTTGCTTTTTAAATTCTCCATATTCTGTACTTTGTGTAGCAGAAAATAAAGCAACTGCTCCAATTGCAAATAATAATAAACTGACAATTAAAACCGTCCATTCAGTATTTTTCAATAATTTTTTCACTTAATTCATTTCCCCTTGCTCACTTTTTTTATATCCTCTTCTTCAGCTGCCTTTAATAAGTCATCAAAAGTAACATCATCGTCATTTTCGTCTTCTTCGTTTTCATTCAAATCCTCCTCTGCTGCTTCATGTTCAACTTGGGTTTTCTTTTCTTTCTTTTTTGTTTTCGATTTTGTCTTTGTTTTTTTCTCCTTTTTTTCTTCCTCTTTCACCCCTTGTTTTTCTTCTATTCCATCAATCATTTCACTAATTGTTTCTTCTACTTTTTCTTTTTTCGCTTCTTCTTCTTTGACTTCTTCTAACTTTTTCTCGAAATCGACTCCTTCAAATTCTTTCACCTTTTCAGCTTTCATATCATTTTTAATATTTAAAATTGGTATATTAGCATATAATGCAGGAGCACCATTTGTACCATCATCGTTTTGCTTATTGGTAAGTCTTACATCAATAGAACCTTCGTCTACCACAATATATTTTTTAATGACATCTATAATTTCTTGTTTCATAAGCTCTAAAAAATCAGCTGAAACATTTGCTCTATCTTGCATTAATACTAAATGTAATCTTTCTTTTGCATCATCTTTTGAACCAAGTTCCTTATTTTCAGGTTTCACCATTCTCTTAAAAAAGTTTCCTATACTTTCAAACATTTTCTTCCTCCCAAAATTTCTTATGCCTTTTTGTACACTTGCTATGCAATACTCTATGCTCTTCCAAATAAACGCTTGATTTTTGCCAAAAATCCCCTCTCTTCTCCTGGAATAGTTACTTCTATATTTTCTCCAAGTAAACGTCTAGATATTTCAATATATGCTTTTCCTGAAGGAGCTCTTTTATTAGATACAACTGGCTCTCCTTTGTTTGTTTGTGTAATAATATTTTCGTCATCTGGCACAACACCAACCAAATCAATTGATAATAAATCTACAATATCGTCTACATCCATCATTTCGCCTTTTCTAACCATAGAAGTACGAAGTCTGTTTACAATTAATTCTGGATTTTTAATGTCAGAAGATTCTAATAAACCAATAATTCGGTCTGCATCTCGAATAGCAGAAATTTCTGCAGTTGTAACAACCAATGCTCGATTAGCACCTGCAATAGCATTTTTGAACCCTTGTTCAATTCCTGCTGGACAATCTATTAATATGTAATCAAAATCTTGTTTTAAGTGATTAATTAAATCTATCATCTGCTCTTCATTAATTGCATTTTTATCTTTCGTTTGTGCTGCTGGAAGTAAGAAAAGCTCTTGAAATCTTTTATCTTTGATTAAAGCTTGTCTTAATTTGCATTTTCCTTCAATAACATCAACTAAATCGTAAACAATTCTATTTTCTAAGCCCATGACAACATCTAAATTTCTAAGCCCAATATCTGTATCAATCAAAGCCACTTTTTTTCCAGCCATGGCAAGTGCTGAACCTAAATTAGCTGTTGTTGTTGTTTTACCAACTCCACCTTTACCAGATGTTATAACAATAACCTCTCCCATTATTTTCCTCCTTAAAACTTTCAACCTTTTTCATTTTTGCTCTTAATATCTTATCTGTTTTTGAGCAAAAAGTCAATGAATTTTTTACAATTTTGTAATATTTTTGTAACAATTTTGTAATAATAGAAAAATACAAAAGACACACCTATTTTCCAAAGTGCGCCTTTTGCTGTGCCCCAAATTAATTCGGGCAATTGTCAGTTTTTGACAAGAAAAAATTTCATTTTCTTGTCTGTTTCATCCATTTTCTTCTTCTTTCTCTTCTTTTAAGTTTCTGCTGCATCGTAAGTTCCCGATTTCTAAATTCCGAAGTCTTTGCTGATAGTTCTCCAGCACACTGCTTCTTCTTTTCTTGCTGTTCAACTTTCATCTGCCTAAACTGTTTGCAAAGCCGCGCAACATCCATATTCTCTTCTGAAACTTTAATCGTAACTCCAGCCAATAATAAATGAATTTCTTTGAGAGGTTGCCATGTTTCAAAAAAATGTTGCAGACTTTCTTCTATATTTGACCGTGGATAGAAACACCCAGCTAGCATTTTAAAGCAGGTTTTGAAATTTTGGGCTTTCTCCTCTTCGAGAAAAACCGCCTCTGCAATTCCTCCTTCAAACTTCTTTATCCTTAATAATTTTTTAGTTGGAGGCTGAAACAAAACAAACGTCCATTCTCCATTTTTCCCCTCTATTGCTGTCAATCCCATTGTCGCATTCATATATTGTCTCCTTCCTTTTTTGAGTCATACTGACCTATTACATAATAATTTACTTATATCATAATTTACATAAAAAGTCAAGACAGAAATGCTGAATTTCATATATCTTCACCCAAAATTTCTCTTCTTATTTTATTCGCGAGTTCTTTTAAATTTTTAACTTCTTCTTGTTTTATATTTATTTTCTCTCCCTTCTATTTTTAAACAGTTTTATTATATCTTATTTTTAAAAACTTTTAAACTGTTTACTATACATTTTTTGTATAATTAATTATACAAAAATGTATGATTGGAGGTTCTAATGAAAGCAATTGATAGATTATATAGAAAAGATGAAACAATAACAAGAAGCGTTCATTTTGACCAAAATTTATATTCTAAAGTACAGTCTCTATCAGAAAATATTTTTGACGCTTCTGTTAGTAAAATTATTAATGTTTGCATTGAAAATACGTTATTAAAAAAGAAGCCTGTAACGTTTTATAAAAAGCCAAATAATACTGATTCTATCTATCGTTCCATTGTTTTGAAAAAAACATTTTACACTGAATTAATAAAAATTAAAGATCAGACTGGCATATCTTTTAGCCGATTAATTAATGGTTGTATTAAAGAATTTTTAGATGATTATAAAAATAATTTCTAAATTTCATAAAAACATATTGTTGAAATTTTAATTATATGATATGATAAATTATATTAATACAAAGGAGAATTTATATGGAAACAAAAGAAACAAGTTATAAAAAGCTTTTTAATTTAACAACTGTTAAATTTTTATCTTATACAATTTTGATTGGATTTATTTTAATGTTAATAACAATTTGGGTAAATTATGGCTTATCCATTGCCAAC
Source organism: uncultured Clostridia bacterium (assembly GCA_949927455.1). Classification (GTDB taxonomy): domain Bacteria; phylum Bacillota; class Clostridia; order TANB77; family CAG-508; genus Scatovivens. The sequence continues at coordinate 3,592 of CATLEX010000062.1, read as the reverse complement.
ATTAACAGTTTACTATTATCTATTGCCTTGTCCTTGATTTGTGGTATTTTCATTTTCTATTTGTTACGCTTTATTTGTAAAAGTAGTACTATTGAATCTTTCAAAAAAGACAAGCTAAGCGTCGAAAATTCAAAAATTTTTCTAAAACGTATGAATTTATTTTTTATTCTATGTGCAACCTTTTCAGTAATTGTCTGTCTAGCTTATTTATTGGTTGACAATTACATATTTGTCAATGCTAGCACTCATTTTCCAGAACTTGCAGAGCTTATTTTAGAAGAATATCAAAAAACATTTATCCCAAAAATTTGGAATACTATTATCATCGAAATTTCACTTGTTATCTCATTCTTTTCACTTATTCCATATCAGGAAAAAATACTAGAAAAATACAATAATTAAAAGGGACTGTGAAAAAGTCCCTTTTATAAAGTTAAACAATAACTTTTGCCAAAATGCCAAGTGTTATGCCAATAATATTACCAAATGAAGAAAATCTTCCTTTGTATATTTTATTAGATTCTGGAAGCAATTCACAAGAAACAATATACAACATTGCTCCTGCTGCAAATGCCAAAGAAAAACCAATCAACTCTTTTGAGATATTACCAATAATAGCTCCACAAAAGGCTCCCATTCCAGTTGTTACACCAGATAATGCTGTGAGTACAATTGCTTTGAATTTTCCATAACCACTGTTATTGATTGGAAGTGCAATAGATATTCCTTCTGGTACATTCTAAATTAGACAGTCGCATTTTTTATCCTATTCAATTTTCTAAAATTAAATACAACATCCACTTGTTTATCTTGGTGAATTAAAATTTTATGGACAATCACTCTCATTAATTCTGAACTTGGTTTTTCCAAATTCAAAAAAGTCTGTATAATTTTTTCTAACTCTTTTTCATTGTCCTCTTCTGCATTCAACCTTTCTCGATTTAACTCTTCATATAACTCATTTTTCTCTTCAATTTCTCTCTTTAATTTGTTTGATAAGCGCTGATACATTTCTTCGCTTATCTTATTATCTAGCTTATCCATATACATTTTGTCAAATTTGTCGTGAATTAATCCTACTTCTATTTCCAATTTCTTTAACATTTTATCATAATCATACGTTGTTTTATTTGCCTGATAATTTAATTCAATTTTTTTACTGTCGATATCTTGAAACAGATTTTTTATTGTCTCCAAAACGGATTCTTCTAATTTCAAATAATTAAATCCGTGAGAAGTACAAAGTCCCAAACTGGAATTTCTGCGATAATTGTTACAAATCATGTATGGCGTGTTTTTACTTGTGCCTCTATTTTGATTACGAAAGCCAATCGTATGATTGCATTCATAGCAAAATAATAAGCCATCCAATAAAAAATTATGCTTTTTCTCATTTCTACCATAATTCTGAACAATGACCATTTTTTGTATATTATCAAATGTTTTTTTATCAATAATTGCCTCATGCGTATTTTCTACAATACGCCATTCTTCTTTGGGATTTGGTCTGAGTTTTCGATTTTTATAACTAATTCTGCTATATTTGTTTTGTATGGTATTTCCTATGTAAACTTCATTTTTCAGAATATTTTTAATGGATTTATTTTCCCAAAATGTGGCTTGACTGCTTCTTAATTGTTTCAAAGTTGGAATTTCATTATCATTCAAATATTTTTTGATGTCACATAGTCGATTGCCTGCTATCGCCATATCAAAAATTTTTCTAACAATCTTGGCTTCGTCTTCTTGTATGATTAAATGATTTTTATCTTCTGGATCTCTCCTGTAGCCCAGAGGAACCGTTCCGCCTAGCCATTTTCCTTGTGTTTGCATGGTGGCAAAAGCAGATTTAATTTTTTTTGATAAATCTTTAGAATACATATCATTCAAAATCGCCTTAAATGGCGCAATGTCGTTGTTACCATTATTGTGTGCAAAAGTATCAACCCCATCATTGACTGACACATATCTTACTTTTTTTTCTGGAAACCATTTTTCAACATATTCGCCAGTTTCAATATAATCACGTCCTAGACGAGATAAATCCTTTGTGATGACCATATTAATTCTGCCGTATTTCGATATCTTTTATCATTCGCCTAAAATCTGGTCGATTAAAATTCGTTCCTGTGTAGCCTGGATCAACATAGGTTTCAATTAATTCATAATCTGATCCCAATTTTTCCACATAATCCAACAGCAAAGCTTTTTGATTCGTAATACTCTCACTTTCGTCATATCCACGGTCTTCGTCTTCTTTTGACAATCGTATATAAATCGCTATCTTGTATTTCGCTTTTCTCATTATTGCTTCAAGCATTATACCTCCCTTCCATGCCTGAAAAAATAATTTGAATTTATAGTGATTATAACATTATTAAGATAAAATTACAATATTATACTACAAATTCAAATTTTTATATTACTATTGGATCTTCTCTTTACTCTTTAATTTGCTAATTAAATAATTTGCTAATAATTTTTCTATTTCTTCACCATCTTGGCGAAAAAATACGTTCATTTTAAAATTTTCCATTATACATGCCTCCTTAATTGCAATATATTTTTATTTCTTATTTTTATGACAATTTCACATTATATTTTCATGATATTATTCTTCATAAAAATAATAACTCGTATGAAAGTATCTGCATTTTGTAAATTTATAAAAAAAGACAGATATAATCTGTCCTCATTATAATTTAATTTTTTGATTTTATCTTTTCTAATATAATTACTATTACTGATACGATTAAAAACAAACCTGTATAATTGATAAAAATATCTCGATAAGCAGATGAAGCCAATGGCTCTCTAAAACCAGATATCCATACATATAAGAAAGTAAGTGTCATAGTTGGAATATAAGTTACCATTATTTTAATTAAAACATTTTTGATTGGCAGTCTTGTTGCCATTTCGTAAGCAATAACACCTATTAGAACAATTAACGCTCGGTCAATTTCATGCCAATTCCCATTTGGGTCAAAATATGTTCCTGAAGATAAATAACCAATGCTATTTGCTAAAGTTGCAATTGTATATAAAATGCAATATATACATACTGCATTTTTCAGCCATTCATTCCAAATTTTTTTCATACCTCTCTTCACTTCCTTATTTTTATTTTGAATTATTATTATATTAATTTTATGATTTTATCTTTTAATTTATTAACATTATGAAGCATGTTCTGAAATCCAATCAAAATATTTCTTTCGATTCAAAATAGACAATTTATATTTATCCCCATTTTCCATTGTAATTAAAATTCCAAATGGAAAAAAAGGAGGTGTCATACAAGTTTTTACTGTAGCAATATCTCTTATCTCTATTTCCCAGCTTACACTCTCTGTTCCTATTAAACCAGAAGCTAAAAATGCAATACGCTTATCTGTAAAATAATATTTTCCTGAAACTTGTCTGTTAATAGTAAATTTAGGCATTTTCCAACAATCTCCTGAAACTTTACTGGCAAATAACTGTTCTCCATCTTTTAATTCAAATATTTTTTTTTGTATTTTTTTTTTTTTTATTTTGCTTTTTATTTTTTTTTTTAAATAAAATATTTTATTCGTGTGTAATCTACACT
>CATLEX010000061.1 GCA_949927455.1 uncultured Clostridia bacterium | reverse complement strand
ACTCAGTGTTTTAATAAAAGCATTTTCTTTATTAAAATATTTATAGAACAACTTGAAAATAACTAACATGATGCTCACACCAAATAAAGCTTCCCAAAATGAATACAATATAGAAGCTAATGATAAGCCCCCTGAAAATGAAAAGTCAGATATACCGATAATTACTGCGGCTAAATATATTGGCAAACTTAATAAGATATAAAAAATACTTAATTTCCATTTAGTATTTTTTATTGTTTCTAATAAATTAAACTTAAATGCTACAATTCCTAACATGAAAGCAATTAAATATTGCGGCAGATCCCCTATACTTTGTGTGAATTTTAATAACCAATCGTAAATCACTGTACTGATTAACGGTTCCCCTCCAATTAAAGGCATAAATACTCTCCAAATATAGAGAACAAGTGCATATAAAATAATAAAAGAAATTATATTTAATTTTAATATTGGTATTTTAAAATTTGTGTATTTTTTAATTAATACATATCCAAGATTAAATATAAACAACATAGCAATAAACCATAAAGGACCTATATTCATACTCTTGAAAAATACATTTATATCGTATGTTTTGTTAAATATAAAATATTCACTTATAGGTTGAATTTGGCTAAGAATAATAAAATAAAAAATAATAGGTAATACTAATTTTTTAAAACGCTGTTTTAAAAATAGTTTACTACCCTTCCGATTATATGAGTTTTCAACAAATAACCCTGAGATTAAAAAGAATCCACCCATAAAAAATGCTTGGTTAAAACTAACGATTAGAGAACTAATCCCATTTATAGACTCATTGACCTCCCCAGATAATACATAGCTCATTAAAGAATGATGAGTGATAACAAGCAATGCGAAAAATAATTTGATATTATCTAGGTACGTTATATGCTTTTGCATAAACTACCTCCTTCAAAAGTACACACTAACTTTAATACAGTTGTATTAAAAATTCAATAAGTTTATAATATTAATCGAGGTGAAAAATAATTAATAAAAAATCTGAACAAAAGAAAAAAGAAATTAGTAATGTAATAATAAAGCTTATATATAGGGATGGATTAGATACTGTAAGCTTTAGAAAAATATCTAATGAATCAGGATGGTCATTAGGATCTATTCAAAATTTCTTTGGAAATCAACAAAGTTTATTAATTTTTATTTTTAAAATAATCAGTGAAAATGGCCAAAAAAGAATGGAAAAACAAAATTTATTTGTAAATAAAATAGATTTTGAAGAATTTATAAATTTTGCATTACAACTGTTACCTTTAGACAAAGAAAGAGAAATTGAATTTGTAGCATGGACAGCGCTAGTAAATAAATCGTTATCCAATGAAGATATGAGGAAAGTCGCTCACGACAATTTATTAAAAAATTACGAAGGTATAAAACAAGTTTTTAAATTAATGGTAGACTCTGGTATTTTCAAAGCAACTTTAGATATCAATAAATCGACTAACGAGTTTTACTCATTTTTAGAAGGCTTATCACAGCATAGCTTATTATTACGTGACTATTATAATGATAAATTGTTAAAGGATCTTGTTGAAAGGTTTGTAAAATCTAATTATTTGGACAAAGACTTAAATAATTAGACTAGTGAAATCATAAAAAATTTATACATGTTAAAAATCTTTAAAATTTCCCTACTCTCTAACCACTATCACTACACAAAGGTACGATTTTTAATACTATGTATTATTATTTTGCCTTCTTCCATATGAATACTGAGTGGTTTAATATGCTATATATCATAAAGCATTAAATTAAGAGAGGGATTAATAATGAATGAAACTATAAATTTATTACAGAATCACAGTTCAGTACGAAAGTTTAAAAATAAACCTTTAACTGATGAACAAGTAAACCATATTTTCAAATCTGCTAATCAAGCGTCATCGTTTAGTTTGCTTCAAGCTGTTTCTATTATAAGAATCACTGATGAGGATACAAGAAAAGCTATAATGGAATTAAGTGGCCCTCAAAGTTATATTCAAGAAGCTTCTGAATTCTGGATATTTGTTTCAGATTTCAATCGAAATCATCAAATTGCACCAAATGTTGATATAACTTATACAGAATTTTTACAAATAGGTGCTGTAGATGTTGGTCTAATGGCTCAAAATGCTATGATTGCAGCTGAATCAATGGGATTAGGTGGCGTTTATATCGGTGGAGTAAGATTAAATATTGAAAAACTATCAGAATTACTCGAACTTCCTAAGTATGTTATTCCATTAGTTGGTCTATGCATTGGTTATCCTGCTGAAGAAAAAGCACAGTTGAAACCTAGGTTACCAAAAGAAGTTGTAATGCATCATAATAAATATGAAGAATTTAGCTTAGAAGATATAGAAGATTACGATCAAGAAATGAAAAAATATTATGAGAACAGACCAATAAGAGCGCCCTTTACAGCTAAAAAAGTTAAAGGTTGGAGTGACCATATTGATGATCACTTGGAAAGAAGTATTCAACCGAATATGTTGAGTTACCTTAACAAGCAAGGTTATGCTGTAAAGTAAGTTTTTAAAGATCAATAATAAAAAGAGCCTTAAATATAAGGCTCTTTTTATTATTAAATTTATATAGTCATTTAACACGTTTAACGACATTACCGGTTATTATTAAAATAATTCCAATTACACATCCAATTATTACAGGAATAGAAAAAGATTCTTCAAGAAATAATATATTAATTAAGCCCCATATAAAGAAGAGAACTATAATAGAAACACCATAAAACAAGAACTTTTTAGATAACTTTTCTACATTCATTTATAAATAACCTCCAAAACGAACAATTTTATTCTTGTATAAATTATAACATTTTATTGGTTAATGAAACTTATAGTTAAAGACTTTTTATTATTAATAAAAAAATCTTCCGTTAAAATTTGTAACGGAAGATCTTTAATTTATTGATATTTTTATACAGCTAAAAACTCTAAACGTTGTCTTTCATGCTTATCAATTACAATTTGTGAAGCATCAACGCCTAATTCAATTAAGTTTTTAATGTTTTGAGCTACGAACTCATCACTACCTACAATATAAAATAGGTCATTCTCTTCTGGTTTAATACTATTCACTTCTTCATAGTACGCTTGTCTGCTATCCACAAATTTTGAGGTGAATTTTTTATCTGGAACAGAATTAAATATATCATTGAATAAAAATTCTGAAGATGAATCAACGTTTATAGAATGTATTTTATGAACGCCTTCATTATCTTCTAAATACTTAAGTACTAATGGTCTAAACGTTGCTAACCCTACTCCTGAAGATAATAAGTAGACATTTTTATTTTCTCTCTTTAATGGAACGTTAGAATGCGTTTTAAAAATCGCTACTTCATGGCCAACATCTAAATTTCTTAAAATTTGTTTGAACTCAGAGCATTGCTCTCGTATTCTCGTAGTAATCCCGATTGTATTCTCATTAGGTACAGTGGATATGGACATATGTCTTACCAAACTCTTATTTGGTTTTTCACCTTCATTGAATCCTTTCAAACCAAAGTGCGTATGCGCGCCTTCTTCCCAAGTAAACCCTTCTGGACAATCCAGCAAATAAGTCTTAATTTCAGATGTTTCATCTATAATTTTATTTATTTTAGTCCAATATATCTGCATTAATATATCCTCCTGTTCATTTATATCTATCTACTCAATATACCTTAAATGATAATGATTATCAATTAAATTGAATAGATATTTTAATTGCTTACCGATTACCAAATATCCCTCTAGGGTAAACTGATATATAAGAAGAAGGTGATTGGATGATAACACGTGAAGAAATTTTTGATTTTGTTAGGGATAAATATAATATAAAGCCAGATTACCCTTGGGAAAAGTATTCTAATTATGCTGCTTTGAGACATAAAGATAATAAAAAATGGTTCGGGCTAGTTATGGATATTACTTCTGATAAAATCGGTTTAAATACTGATGAACATATTGATGTTATTAATCTTAAAGTTAGAAAAGAGTTTATAGGCCCTATAAGAAAAAAAGAAGGGTTTTATCGTGCTTATCACATGGATAAATCTAATTGGATTACGATTAATTTGAAAGAGATAAATACAATTAATGAAATTAAAGATTTAATTGCTGAAAGTTATGAATTAACGACATAAAGTTTTAACTAAATAAACAAGAACCTGGGCTAAGCCCAAGCTCTTGTTTATTTTAATTATTAATTATATTTCGTTACAATCAAAATGTTTTTGTTAGGATTTTTCTTTTCAATCACTTTATAATATTTATCAGTAGATTTTGAATAGTATTTATAAACACCATCAGAAAATTCATCGACTTTTTTAGCATCTTTCTGCATAAATTCTACTGGCGATACGTCATCATTTGATTTGTTGATAACTTTTATAATAGTATTGCCTTCACCTAAAATATATTTTGTTTGTGTTGCTTCGTCATAATAAGCACCTTGTTCTTTATGATCACTTAAAGTAAGGTCTCCATATACAACGTTTTCTTGTTGTTTAGGTTCTTCTTTTTCTTCAGACTTCTCTTCAGATTTAGAATCTGTCTTACTTACTTTTTCTTCTTTATTAGAATCTTGATTCTCTTGTTCACTCTTATCATTGCTTTCTGAAGTACTACATGAAGCTAATAACAATAACGCTATTAACGTAGTAAAATAAAGTTTTTTCATCTACAACACCTTTTATTATTATTTATTCTGCAGTTTCTCCGCCGTCTACTGGAAGATTAACACCGGTAATAAATGAAGATTGTTCTGAACATAACCAGACAGCCGCGTTTGCTTGTTCATTTGGTACGCCCATGCGTCCCATTGGAATACCCGCTTCAAATGCTTTCGCTTGTTCTTCAGCATTTTTACTCCAAGTTTCAACTGCCGAAGTTCTTGTCATACCTGGGCAAATTGAATTAATACGTATATTTTGTTTACCAAATTCTAAAGCAGCACTTTTAGTTAATCCGTTCACACCGTGTTTAGCTGAGATGTACGGTGATAAACCAGGTGTACCGACTAAACCTCCAGTAGAAGCTGTATTAACGATAGCTCCTCCACCAGACTCAAGCATAGCAGGTATTTCATATTTTAAACATAAAAATGTACCAGTCAACGTAACATCTATCGCACGTTGCCATTGTTCTGTTTTAATTTCTGTTACTGGAGCTGTTGGTGCACCAATTCCAGCATTATTGTGTGCCCAATCTAATCGACCAAATTGTTCAACAGTTTCGTTTACTAAGTTTTTAACATCTTCTTCTTCAGCAACATTACATTTAATAAATTGAGCTGTTCCACCTTGTTCTTTAATTAATCTAACCGTTTCATTTCCACCCTCTTCAGAAATATCCGAAACGACTACAGTAGCACCAGCTTTCGCAAAGGCTAACGCGCTTGCTCTACCAATACCATCTCCAGCACCAGTTACAATTCCGACTTTATTTGTCATTAAGTTTTCCATTATTTATCCCTCTATCTCTATATTTTTAATATAATTTAATACTGCCGCCGTCTACCATAACTGTTTGTCCTGTAACGTATTGAGAATCACTACTAGCTAAAAATACTGCTACTGGGCCAATATCTTTTTCTACATCTCCAAATTTTTGTAACGGGATACCTTTGACGACTTGGTTATAATATTCTGGATTTTCTTTTCTCCATTGATCAACGCCTTCAGAGTATGCAATAGGAGAAATGATATTCGCATTAATTCCAAATTCTCCAAATTCATTTGCAATAACACGCGTCATACCTCTAATAGCTTCTTTAGCTACAACATAAGCACCTTGATTTTTATCTCCTTTAACAGCTGCTCCTGAACCGAAGTTGATGATATTCCCTTTTGTTTCTTTCAAATAAGGAATCACCATTTGACATAAATAGAAAGACGCATAAAATCCTGTATTTAAAGATAACTCTAAATCTTCTTCTGTAATATCTAAAAAGCTGCTCATTCTTGATGCATGTGCATTATTTACTAATATATCAATTTGACCATATGTTTGAATTGTAAGATCTACACACGCTTTTAAAGATGCTTTATCACTTAAATCCGTTTTAATAAATAAAGTTTCATAACCTTGATTATTTAATTCTTCGCTTAATGCTTGTCCTTTTTCTTCAGCAATGTCCGCAATAACAACCTTTGCATTTTCTTTAACATAAGCACGTACAATACCAGAGCCTATGCCACCTGCTCCACCTGTTACAATTGCAATTTTATTATCTAATTTAGTCATATAAATCACCCTTCTATTTAGAATTCCAATATCCTTTTTCAACTAGTACTTCTTTATTTTTGAAAGCTAAAATAATAGAAATAATATTAACAATAAATAATATAATAATGATGATTAGGCCTAAAGTGTAACTGCCTGATATATCATATATAAATCCATAAGCTGGTAAAGCAACAATAGATGCTAACGCCAAACCGATTGATGAAGATGAATAAATTTGACTGTAATCTTTACTTCCAAATAGCGATGAAGCCATAGCAGGCGCTATCGTTCCAATTGAAGCGGTAAACATGCCGAATAGGAATAATGCAATTGTCACTACCACTACTAAATCAGGAAGGCTAATTAATAACACACTTGCTAACAAGCCTAATGTCATAGCTAGTAGCCCAACTTTTTTAGCACCAATTTTGTCTGTTAAATAACCAAAAATAAGCGATCCAACAAAAACACCTGCCATAAGTGCAGACATCATTGCACCTGCAACACTCACTTTTTGACCATGGTTAACGAGATATGTTGGGACATGCATAGTAAAACTTGAAATTGCAGTAATAATAAAGAAAAATAGTCCCAACAAGAAGAAAGCTGGTGTTTTTTTAGCAATACTGTAATCAATACCTTCTACCACTTGTTGATGTTCATTTTCGTTACTGTCATCACTTAAATCGCCATAAGCTTTCGTATTTTTATCTTTAGGGAAATTACGAATTAATAACAGAATGATAGGTGCAACAATAATCATTACCCCTAAACCAGTAATTAAGTATGCCGTTCTCCAACCGAACTGGCTAATTAAAGCACCTACTATAGGTTGTGCGAAGACACCGAGTAATCCACCAATGGCTGATAAAATACCAAGAGCAAGTCCTTTTCCTTTGCTAAACCATCTTTCAATTAAAATAGGACCACCTATCACTGTAATAAAGACGCCCCCGATAGCCAGAGGAATAGACAGCACGTACCAGCCCCATACAGAATTCATTACTCCGAATAAAGCGAACGAGCCTGCTTGTAGAATAATTGCAATAAATAACACGATACGCGCACTATATTTAGATAATATCTTTCCTCCAAACGGAAGGAATAATAATGTAACTATTGAAGAAATACTTAAATAAATCGTTAAACTTCCCATACCTACATCTAAATCTTTAGCTACAGGAGATAAGAATAAACCAGATGAATTATTCAGTGCTGATTTCCCTAACCCTACAGCAACACAGAGTCCAATTAATATTAACCAAGCAAAATGTATCTTTCTTTTATGCATTTAGTACACTCCAATAATTTTATTTGTCGTCTTTATTTAGTTGTTTTACTCGTTCATATAGTTTTCTTTGAATATTTAATAATTGTGAAACTTCATCATTATTTAAGACAGAATAAACTTCATTCCTCATATTTTGTCCCTGATTTTGAGCTTCATCAAGCACTTCTATTCCTTTCTCTGTAATCGTAATTAAAATCACTCGACGATCATCTTCTTGATGTTCTCTTAAAATATATCCTTCTCTTAATAGGTTATTTGTTAATTTTGTAATTGCTCCAGAGGTATAACCTAAAGATTGTGCAAGATATGATGGTCGTTGAGGACCCTCTTCTTTTAATTTTGATAACGCTAAAATTTGAGAGATGTTAACGTTCAGCTCAAATTTTTTCATAAAGAGCGTCATTGTAGCATCGTTAAATAATTCAGCATTATGAATAAGTTCAAAAAAATTGTTATTTTCCATACATATTCCTTTCTTTAATCAAATTATAGTGATAGTATACCAGTAAAAGGTTTACCGGTAAACAAATTAAGGAGTGGAAGAAAAAATGAAAAGATTAGAAAACAAAGTAGTAGTTATTACAGGTGCAGCACAAGGTATGGGTAAAACGCATGCTGAGAAAGTTTTAAGTGAAGGCGGGAAAGTCGTTATTACTGATATCAATGAAGAACTTGGGAATAATGTTGCACAAGAATTAGGAGAAAATGCTATATTTATTCGACATGATGTTTCCAACGAAGATGACTGGAAAAACGTAATAGATACAGTGGTTGATAAATGGGGACGCATTGATGTGTTAGTGAATAACGCTGGTATTACGACTAATACATCGCTAGAAGAATTAACTTTGGATTCTTACATGAAAATCGTTAATATTAATCAAGTATCTGTATTTTTAGGCATGAAAACTGTAGCTCCAATTATGAAAGCTCAAAATGAAGGTTCAATTATCAATATTTCATCTATGAATGGATTAGTTGGCGGCGCAATAGGTTACACAGATACTAAATTCGCAGTAAGAGGTATGACAAAAGCAGCATCAAGAGATTTATCACCTCATAACATCCGAGTAAATTCAGTACATCCAGGTGTTATTCAGACGCCGATGTTAGAACTAGAAGAAGTTAAAGAACAAGTAGAACAATTCAAAAAGACGATTCCAATGAGACGAGTTGCTCAAACTGAAGAAGTTTCAAATATGATTGTCTTCCTTGCTTCAGACGAATCAAGTTATTCCACAGGATCTGAGTTTGTAATCGACGGTGGTATTACAGCTTTATAACGGTAAATATAATCTCATTAAGTAATATAATTAAACTTGTAGATGAAAATCGACGTAATACTTACGTTCGAATTGATTATTCTACAAGTTTTTTATTTATTATTTGCAGTTGTTATTTCTTTAATATTTTGTATAATTGAGAAGTGTTATCAATTAGAAATGAAGGAGAACGAAATATGAGAAAATACATAACTCTTGTCGTTTGTGCACTTTTACTATTAACTGCATGTAGTAATAATGACAATAAAGCAGCAAAAAGTGAGAAAGAAACAGTAACAATCAAGAAAACATTTGAATATAAAGAAAAGAACCAAGATCACAATCGAGGTAAGAAAAAGACTGAAACTGTGACAATTCCTAAAAATCCTAAGAATGTAATTGTTATGGACTATGGAGCACTAGACATTATGCAAGATTTAAACTTAGAAGACCATATCACAGCAATACCTAAAGGAGAAAACGGTAGCTTTTTACCAGACTATTTATCAAAATTTAAAGATAAAAAGTATACAAATTTAGGCAATCCTGGAAGACCTAATTTCGAAAAAATTGCAGAAAAAGATCCTGATTTAATTTTGATTTCATTTAGACAAGCATATACTAAAAACTTAGAAGAATTTAAGAAAGCTGCACCAAACGCTAAAGTGTTGTATGTAAGTCCTGATGATGATCAATATATAGATTCTATTAAAGAAAATGCTACGAACATTGGAAAAATATTTGATAAAGAATCAGAAACTCAATCACTTATCAAAAAGCTCGATAAAAAAGTTTCATCAGTAAAAGAAGTCATCAATGACGACAAAGTTATGTTCACAAATGTAGATAATAAAGGTATTAAAACTTACGGCTCAACTGGTAGATACGGTGGATTTTTAAATGGAGATTTAGGAATTAAACATATCGATTCAAAAATGCCAGCCAACTCAAGCGGTCAAGTCGTTTCGTATGAATACATAGCTAAGAAAAACCCAGATAAAATCTTCTATATAAATAGAATAGATAAAGAAACTAAAGGCATACCACAAGAATTAAAAAATCCAGTTATCAAAAATGTAAACGCAATTAAAAATAACGACATTTTAGAGTTTGATGCTAACACATGGTTCTTCGGTGCCGGCGGTATC
>CATLEX010000060.1 GCA_949927455.1 uncultured Clostridia bacterium | reverse complement strand
CATCTCTACATGCAGGTCCTCTTCTTTGAAAAATAATGCGATTTTCTGCATCAAAAGCACACACAATAACCGCCACTTCATATTCGTCTGACACTTCTGGATATTGCTTTAAAGCCTCTTTTAATTCCTTTTTATCCTTTACTTCTTTGCAAAAAAATAACTCCATTTGATTTTCCTTTCATTCTACATCTCAAATACAATGAGTGGAACTTCCATTTCATTTTTCGTAAGTCCACAATGCGTTGACTTCTGTTCATCTGTTTTCTTTTTCTCTCTGGATAAATATGTCCCCAAAACCATTCGTGCATCAGCAATCGAAATTGCTACATAATCTCCCAAAAAATCTTCCACTTTTTTATGCTTCTGTCCATTTCCAAACAATTGACTTTCGAGCAATTCCTCTTTGGAAAATAACTTAAATTTCTCTGCCAAACGTGCCTGAAAAATTTTCTCAAATTCCTGTTTTTTATCAAGCTTTACAAAAAATCCAGTCATTCTTGGTTCTAACGTTGGTGGCATCAACAAACAATCTTGTAATTCGTCAATTTCCAATAAATCAATCACCTCATCAATATCCTGATGACCATGGTCTGCACAAATCACAAGCAACGTATTTGTCCCTTGCAACTCTTGCAACATTTCCTCAAAACTTTTCTCTGTTTCCATCATAAAATTTTTTACTTCTTCTGCATGACAACCATATTTGTGTAGAATTCCATCTGGATTATCGCTATATACCATCACAAACTTTTCTTCTGGATTTTTACATAATGCTACAATACTCTCACACATTTGCTCAATCGTATTGGCAGTCATTGTCCTTTTTGCCTTTTTGGCACAATATTCTGGCATAATCTCAAACGTTTTCACACTTGGATTTTGTTCTTCAATTTGCTCATAAATCGTTTTGTAACCGATGATATCCCAAATTTTCAAATTTTTTACGTCCAACTTTTCCCCTGTATATGAATCCGTTTCTTTTAGCACATCAAAACTTGTGCCATATTCCTTAAAATATTGCGACCAACCAAGCCACCCAGTTTCGATTGGTGGTTTTCCCGCATAATACGTTGTCATTGCTGCAGTTGTTGTTGAAGGATATACAGAAGTTATAGTATCAATTTTATGTTTTGCAAACAAGCCATTGGGCAAACATTCTTTCAAAATATTTTCTCCCATTCCGTCTAACACAACTAAAACAATATTTTTATATGATTTTTTCAAATATTGATCAACTTTTTCTAAACCCTGATATTTGGTTTCTACGCCATAATTTTTCAAAATAGAAGTGATTAAATTCAAAATACAATGCTTATAATCTGGCATTAAAATATCAAACTTCATACAATTTCTCCTTTATCAATAAACGCGAGAAATTTTGAAAAACAAAATTTCGGTCGCCTACATATTATAGAATTATCCAAGATATCTTGTATTATATATAAGCGACAATTTCTTCTAATGTATCAAACCCAGCTTCACGATTAATATGCCCAGCATTTGCCATAAACACTTGCTCAGTTGCAATTGCATCTGCAAAAGCTTTTTCTGCTTCTTGCTTCACATATGGGTCATTGTCAGAATAAAAACAAATAATTTCATTCGCGTATTTTTTCACTTCTACCAAATTTTCAAAATACATGCTTTGGTTTACTGCATCATACTCCTCATTAATACCAAAATAATTGTTAAATCCGCAAACAAAAATCAATTTTTTCACTTTGATTTTATGTTCCACCAAAAATTTTGCCACAAACACTGGTGCAATGCTATGCGCAATGATTATCGTATTTTCATGGATTAATCCCAAGTCTAAATAATATTTTAGCAATTTACTCCAATTCTCGTAAGTTTGAAGTCCAACTCCAATCGGAAAATCTGGTACATAAACCTGTTTACCTTCTCTTTCTAAAATATCATGTAACCATCCAAACCAATTGGAATATGGACTACTAAATGAACCATGCACAATAAAATAATTTTCCATTTTTCCCTCTCCCATAAAAAATTTTATTTTTTACAACTCCAAAACCATGTCATCCTGCGCTACTATTACATCAATTTTATATTTGTCACTTAAATTTTTAGCAATCTTATCAGGATTATGCTCTAGAATATTACTATTAAAATGTGTTAAAATTACCTTTCTAGGTTTTACTATTTGAATAAATTTCTCTACATTTGCAATATCCAAATGTCTCGGTTTTGGCTTGTCTTGTATATAATATGGAACATTCATAATTAATATTTCACAATTTTGGTAAGAAGTCAAAAGTTCAGGAAAAAAAGCTGTATCAGTTACAAAACCAATCATATGATTTTTAGTTTTTACAATAAACCCATAATTTTCTACACCATGTCTATGTTCTATGGAAGATGTAATTTCTATGTTTTTTATTTTGTAGTTTGAACTTGACTGTATCACTTCTAAATTTTCAAGAAAGTCCTTCAAATACGGAAACAATACTTTTTCCTCTATGGCTTGTTTGGGCAATAATAGAGTTCCTCTTTTTGTTTCTCCGCCATCTGTCATAAACTCGACCAATATATTCAAATCATTAGAATGGTCAATATGAATATGAGACAAAATCATTCCATCTATTTTATCTCCATATTTGTGAATATATTGATAAAACGTACTTGGTCCCGGATCGATTATGATATTGGTATCATCTACGTGGCAATAATATCCACCAGCAGAACGAATTTTCTTAAAAAATATTTCTTTATTTCCTGTTGTACCAAAAAAATGAATAAAGTCTTTTGCCATTTTTTACTCCACTTCTATCGTTTCTTCGTTTTCTAAAATTTCATATTCTGCCTCATATTTCTCAAACATTTCTTTGATGTATTCCAAATCTGGTGGAAATGCTGGATTATCCATGTGAATTGGAAGTGTCAAAACTGCGCCAACTTCTTTGCTATACAAAGCTGCCTCAAAAGCCGACATTGTCAAACCATGTCCTGTTACTGGAATGCACAAAATATCTGCTTGGTAATCATTTCTAAAGCAAATTGTATCACTCGTTGCATACAATCGATTTTTTCCATCATCAATAATATACCCCACATTTTCATGAATTTCTTTATCACCTTTTAACAATGGCTGATAGCCATGTATCGCATGGACTACTTCAATTTTAATATCGTCTAATTCAATTTCATCGCCTGCTTTTACGACATTTATTTTCAAATTTGGATACGTTTTTTGCACTTCCTCACTTGAATAAATTTTAATCTTGCTATTTAACTTTTCTAAAACTTCAGCATGACAATGGTCAGGGTGTTTGTGTGTTACTAAAATAATCTCTGCCTCACTCCAAGCATTTAAATATTCCTCTTTATATTTTAAATTTCCCGGATCAACCAGAATTTTTTTACCTTTCGTTTCAACCAATAAACAACTTTGTGGAAATTTTGTAATTTTCATAATATTCTCTTCTCCTTTATAATAAATTTTCATACTTTCTCCTATCTCGTAAATCGCCACTGTTTAAAAAATTTGCATAACCCATTTTCATCTAATGAAATTTGAAAAATGCCATCAATTTCTTGTTTTTGATTTGTTTTTGTCATCACTCTTGTCATTTGCCAATTCACAATACAAGTTTCTTCATTAAAAGCTACAATTTCAAACTGATACTCAATATCTTTTTGATTATCAGCAACCACATTCCATAAATTTGTTACCTCTTCAAAATTACTACATGGTTTGTCAATTGGATTTTCATAATACGCAACATCTTTTGCAAGCAATTCCAAAGTTCTTTTCCAGTCCAAATCTTTCCAAGAGTCCATAAAATCTTTTGTCCACTTTTCATACTTTTCTTTTAACATCATTTTTCAACTCCAACCTTTCCATTTTCAATAAATTTTTTCACAATTTCCAAATCTTCATAAGTTGTAATTTTAATATTGGTGTAATCACCTTCTATAACTTTTACCAAATATCCATCTTTTTCAAGCAACATGCAATCATCAGTCACAGGAAAGTTTTGATATTTTTCATGCAGACTTAGCAAAATTTTTCTATCAAAACATTGTGGTGTCTGTATCAGCCAAGTATTACTTCTTTTGGTTGTACTTACAATCACATTATTTTCGTCCGTTATTTTAATGGTGTCTTTTGACTTTACACCAAGGGTTGCTCCATTAAATTCCTTCATATTTTCTAAACATTGATTAATATATTCTTGTTTTATCATAGGTCTTGCGCCATCATGAACAATAACAATATCTGCATCTGTTTTTTGAATACAATGATAAACCGACTCTTTTCTTTCCTTTCCACCTTCAACCAATTGAAAAGGCTTTTCCAATTGCATTTCATCAACCATATTCTTCACAACTTGCCTTTCGCTGTTCTTGACTGCAATCAAAATTTCATCCACAAATTCATTTTGAGCAAATGCTTCCACACTATACAAAAAAATCTCTTTTTCCTGCACAACTTCCAAATTTTTATTTCTATTTTGTCCAAACCTTGTGCTATTCCCTGCAACCAAAACAACAGCTGCCACTTTTTTCCCTTCTTTCAAAATAAATCCTCCTTTTTTGAAATATCGGATATTGCTATGTAAATTTCATGCTTGTTTTTCAAATTTTCATAAGCTTGTTTGACTGCTTCTTTTGTTTTAAAAATCCCATAAATGCACGAACCAGAACCAGTTAATAAACTGCCAACAGCACCATTTTCAAACAATTCTTCTTTCATTTTTTGAAGCCAATCTTTGTTTGGGAATGTTTCCTCAAACACATTATACAACTGATTTGCCAATAAATCTATTTTCTGATTTTCCAATGCTTTTATAATAGTACAAGAAGTGTCTTTTTGGTCAATACCGTTTTCCCTGTCTAATATTTCATACATCTTTTTGGTATCACAAGAAATTTGCGGTTTAATAATTAACAAATAATATTTTAAATTAGCATAAATGGGCACTATTTCATCTCCTATGCCTTGTGCCAACATAGCTCCATGGTACAAACAAGGTACTACATCTGCCCCCAAACTTTTTCCAAAATGTTCTATTTCTTCTTTCGATAATTTCAAATCAAACAACTCATTCATTGCTAAAATAAAAGTAGCACAATCCGTACTTCCACCACCGAAGTCCTGCTTGCATCGGAATGTTTTTATGCAATCTTACTTTTATGCCAGAAACCAAATATTGCTCTTTTAATTTCTGATATGCTTTGCAAATAATATTTTCTGAAGTTTGCAATTCTTCCACATTCGTAACTAATTCTAAAACATTTGTATTCGTTTTTTGAATATAAATTTCGTCATACAAATTAATTTTTTGAAAAATGGATTTTAGATTATGATAGCCATCTTCCCTTTTATCGCACACCATCAAACTCAGATTTATTTTTGCTTTTGCTTTTTTATAAATTTCTTCCATAAAATTCTCCTACTCTACTGTAATACAAGCAAAAACGCTAATTCCGTTACCTTTTCCGCATTCTGTTAACCCCTCTCCTGTGGTTGCTGTTATGCCAATACCGGTTTCTTCTAAGTTCAAAATTCTGGCAAGATTTGCTCTCATTTCTTCTATTTTAGGTGTTATTTTAGGTTTCTGACATTCAATTGATAACGACAAATGTACGATTTTTTCATTCAAATATTTAAGAGCTTCCTTTAAATAAACTTCACCATCTTTGATGCCATTTTTACACATATCATCTGCCACTTTTCCAAGAATATTTTGACATGTAATTCCAGAAACCGCATTTGTAATCGCATGTAAAACAACATCTGCATCACTATTGCCCAAAAGGGAATAATTTTCTTCAAATTCAATTCCACCTAATAATAATTTTTTATCTGGATTTTCAAAATCAATTTTATGGCTATCTTGCCCAATTGCTACTTTCATAGTTCCTCCTCATAAATTGGCTTAAAAATATACAAACCATCTTCTTCATAAATCTTCTCAAAATTCATATCATAGCCACGTTCACTAATATCATTTTTGACCACAATATAATCAATGTCCAATTTTTCCAAATCATGATAATTTAGCCAAATTAGCATATTGTCTGCTGCTGGAAGCTCAATGTGTGTTTCTCCATCTGTAATATTGATATTCATGTGTTCATAACGATTGTAAAATTTTTTCTGAGGCTCCGCATTTTCGCCCAGTAATAATTCAAACAATTCCAAATTGGGATATACATTGGTTGAATCAATGGTACGAAGTCCATTTGCTACCATATAATTATTTAGATAAATTCCTGTATCATCTCCAAGCCACAAAGCATCTGGCTCTTGATTTCTTATTTCGGCAAATTTTGAACAAATTGGTTTTTTATAAATCACATCTGTTGTACGAATGACTGGATTTACTGCAATTCCTGTAACAAGGCTAATGAACATAATCACATACAAAGTCGCGTGTTTAACTTTTTCATTGTTACTATTGAAAATTCCAAAAATCGCAATCCCAAATAAACAAGTTGAAATCAAAATTTTAACAAAACCAAAATACCCTGGTAAACTACATGTATTTACTGCTTGATACATCATATAGCTAATTGCTAAAACTGGCAAAATGTAGCTAGCAATGCGTGGAAACCATTTGGTTTCTTTTTGCATAGCGCCAAATAAATAAATGAGCATATAAATTTGAATGGTGCCTAGCGCAATAGTTGCTCTTGGCGCAGTTGTCATAGACATTAAACTGCATTTTGCTAATATTTCTGGAAAGCCCCATTTGCACCAAATGGTTAAAAATAAACTGACTACAATGGTTGGAAACAAGAATTTCCAATGCTTTTTGTCTTTGCGATTGAAAATGATATAGACAATTGAAAGCAGAATTGGCAATGGATAAAATGACAACATACTTGAGGCTTCACATGGATTTGGACAATATTTGTAAGCAAAAAACAAATTATAAAAATATGCATACAAAATTGTGGCTCCACCACCAACTTCGCGTCTTTCGCCTGGATAATCCGTGTTCATAATGGCGGCTATCGTATCACCTGACAAGCTAAACCAGCGTACTAACAAACCACCTACGCAAAGCAAAGTTACAGCAATTGTCGCACAATCAAACCAATTGATTTTGTAACCATTTTTGAAATTCTTTATCATCATCCAAATAAAAATCGCTAAAAATACATACGCAAATGAAACTTGCCATGCTGGGTACAAGATAAAAATATAAGAAGTGATTGCCACAATTTCGCCAAGTCCACATAGAATTTTCGTACTTTTTTTGTCTGTTTCCATAAATTTGTTAAGTAAAAGCAAAATGATTTGTCCCCAAATTAAAGTATCCATGCAATACCACCATTGTGTAGCACTTGAAAACGTTATCATGAGCATACCACACAAAGAAATTCGTTTTTTGCCATTTGTTAAAAGCATGCACATTTCAAATGAACCAAGTAGCATTGCTATAAGGCGAATATACCAATAGAAACTTAAACCTCTGTCATTTCCAAGTAATAAAAACATGATTTGAAATGGTTTACCAATCATTAAAATATCTTTAACTGGACTATTTACAAGAGTGAACATATCTGTTTTTGTACCACGCAATTCGTCGTCAAAGTACTGAAATTGGTTAGCTCCTACACCTTGTGACAAAATATACAAAGTAGAAGTTGCCCATTCGTCAGTTCTCACCATTCTAGCAAAACCGAAGTAGCGGATGAAAACGATTATCATCCGAATTGGTTTGAAATTGGTCATTAAAATTTACAATAGACGAACCTGATAACTTAAACAACATGACAAAAACAAGCAATCCTGCTGCTAATTTGTAACGCTGCTTGTAAATCCATTCATACAAATCATTTAATTTTAGCACAAAATGTAATCCTACAAATGTGAAAATCATGGCTACCAACAACATTCTTGTTTTGGAATCATACGCTTGGTCAATATATTTTGTATAAAATCCATACTCAAAAATCACACTCGCCAATACTGCCAAAATGACAATAATGATTAGTTTTATTTTTGTGTAATTTTCTTTGTTTAAGAAATTTTTTATTTTTTCCAATTTATTCCTCCTACCACTTGATATCAATTTGTAATTTATCTACCATAAAACGATATGTCCAAACATACACATCTGGTAAGCCAATTCTATAAAACAAATGCACGCCCCAAATCGCAATAAATTTTAAACCTTTTGGGAAACAATGTGAAATTTTAAAAAATTTAGATTTTCGCCAAGTTGGGAAATGTTCATCAAAATATGCTGTTATTTCTTTTAACATTTGATGCATATTGACTGTTTTATCATACGAAACCATATACATCCATGAAATTCCCAAATGCAAAAATGCCATCTCGTCTAAGCAATACTTGAATTCTTCATAAATGTCTTTTTGTATCGCATATTCTTTAGTTACTAATAAATATTTTTTCAAATTATCAATATCTTGTCTATTCATGTTGTGAATTTGCGAACTCGAACGTAAATAATAATGGTACAAAACATCAGGTATAAACGTTAATTTCTTAACACCATTCATATAGGCATGAATGAGAAATAACGTATCATTACAACCACGAAATGGTAAAAATTCAGCATCTTTTACTTTTTCCAAACGATAAATTTTATTCCATAAAGATGGATTGGCATACACAATAAAATCGTCCTCAAAATCAACTTCTTTGTTCATTATGCCATACTGTGTCATTTCTGTTGCTACTGTTTTTCCTGTATCTAAATCCACACGGTCATAACCACAAAAAGCAATATCTGCATCATTTTTTTTGGCAGCTTCATATAATTTTTCTGCCCAAGTCACTTCTGGAACATCGTCATTATCCATAAAACCAACATACTCACCAGTTGCCTTTTTCAAACCATAGGTACGTGCAGACCATTCCCCTCCATTTTCTTTATGAAAGGCTTTGACTTTTTCTGGATATTGGGTAGCATATTCGTCTACAATTTCGGAAGAAGAATCTGTCGAGCCATCGTCCACACAAATAATTTCGATCTCTTTTAAGGTTTGATTTACCAAAGGCTCTAAACATCTTCGCAGCAAATTCTCTGCATTATATACTGGAACAACAATGGATACTTTTATATCATTCATTTTTATTTCGTTTCCTCCATTTTTATTTCTGTTTATATAGTAAGAAAAATATTTTTATAAAGAAAAAATTTTTTCATTATTTCCATTTTTTAATCTACTCTTTAAATTTCTAAGCAAAATATAAAATAATTTGTGAAATCGCTGATAAATTCGCTAATAAAATAAATAGCAAAATGTATTCATTCAATAATTTCCCTTTAAATTCAATTTTCTTGTTGGTACATAAAATTGCTAACAATAACATAATTGGAATAAAATACCTGCCTTGAATTCCAGAAATCCATTCATTTTTTAAAGGCGTCCATTGAATATATAACGACAATCCCATCAATACAACGACTGAAAATGCACAAAATCCAATCAACATCTTTTTTCCATTCTCCACTATTTTTTCATTTTCAATCAATAAAGAAACAATAAAAATAGCGATCAACATATAGATATAAGGCAAGAATACATGTACTTTATAATATCCCAATAATGCTCCAAACATAGATAATAAAATTTGTCCTATTACATTTTCATTGCTCATTGTGTTAACTGCAATTGGAACAAGTTTATGAGGATTATGTATAATATAGTCAATTTGTTCGCTAGAAGAAGAACCATTAACTCCAGAATCTAAATATCTTGAAACATGTGTTGTCCATCCCAAATTAATACTAACAACAAAAACTGCTAAAGTTAATATCATAATATTTTTCTTTTTTAATGTGCCAAATCTTTCTTTTGGTATCAAAAACAATATTAAACATAGCGGTAAATAAACTATTTTACACATTGATAACACAATGCTTATAACACACATCATAGCAATTTGAAATTTATTCATTTGATCCTTTTTAGTATATATCATATATAATGTAAATGAAACAATAGCAATAGACATGGCTATTGTTAAAGCATCTGGCGAAAGTGAAACCATCTCTTGCATAGTAATTGGAAGTGTTGCTATGACATACACAAATCCTTTTTTAAAAGGCAAAAATTTTATTGCAAAATAAACGATTGCTACATAACAAATAAAATTTGTAGCTCTTCCCA
>CATLEX010000059.1 GCA_949927455.1 uncultured Clostridia bacterium | reverse complement strand
GATAAAAAGAATATAAGTTTGTAAAGTGAAAAAGTCAGAAAAGCTTTTATAGGAAGTGGGAATGTAAAAAAATCGATATATTGCGTGAGAAATTTTGGGTATTGTCCCCAATTTCGCTTGCTCTTCTTAAGGAAGAT
The DNA here is from genome assembly GCA_949927455.1 of uncultured Clostridia bacterium. Taxonomy (GTDB): domain Bacteria; phylum Bacillota; class Clostridia; order TANB77; family CAG-508; genus Scatovivens. The sequence goes on along the minus strand of CATLEX010000059.1, from coordinate 10,016 downwards.
AGAGTTTTTTACAGCCCCATACCAATCCTATAACAAGCAAAGCTTTAACAGATTTAGTAATTCGGGTGTCGCCAAGCGGTAAGGCATCGGACTCTGACTCCGACATGCGTTAGTTCGAATCTAACCACCCGAGCCATTGAAAATAACAACTTTCAAATCTTTGAAAGTTGTTATTTTTAATTTAGAGATAAAAAAGATTGAATATAAAAATAAAATACGATATAATATAAAGAAAAAACTGAGGTAGAATATGAAGTGGACAAAGGAACAGGAAAAAGCAATTTATGAAAAAGGAAATAATATTTTAGTCGCTGCAGCAGCACGGAAGTCGGAAAAACAGCAGTACTAGTTGAAAGAATGATCCAAAAAATTTTGAAAGATAAAATTGATATTGATAAATTATTGGTGGTAACTTTTACGAATGCAGCTGCAGCAGAAATGCGTGAGAGAGTCTTGGATGCGATTTATAAAAAATTAGATGAAAATCCAGAAAATGAGAATTTGCAAAAGCAAATTGTGCTACTTTCAAAATCCAATATTTGTACCATACATTCTTTTTGTTTAGATGTGATAAAAAATAACTTTTTTGAAATTGATTTGCCAGCTAATTTTAGAATTGCATCTGCGGAAGAGATTGAACTTTTAAAACAGGAAACATTAGAGGACGTTTTTGAAGAATTATATGAAAAGGAAGATAAAAATTTTGCTGGGTTAATTGAAAGTTATTCAGGTTATCGAGGTGACGAAAATGTACAAGCAATGGTTTTGCAGGTTTATCAAATGGTGCAAAGTATGCCTTTTCCACAAAAATGGCTTGCGAAAATGGTAGAGAAATTTAATGAAAAAAATGACCAAGGTTTTGACTTTTCTCAGAGCGATTGGGGAGCAATTTTACTTCAAAATTTAAAAGAGGAAATCATGGATTGTATCAATCATTTTAAGATTTTGAAAAATAGATTGGATCAATATGAAGAAATGAAAAAATATGCAGATATTATTGAAGGTGATATAAAACTTGTAGAAGGATTATATGAGAGTTGTAAAACTTGGAATGATGCTTTTGTTTATGCACAAAATATGACATTTGCGAGATGGGCTCAAGATAAAAAGGTGACGATGGAATTAAAAGATGAAGCAAAAGATGTGAGAAATCGTTTGAAGGATTCACTAAAAAAGTTGACAGAAAAAACGTTGATTTGTGATTCTGAGGAATCTTATCAAAATATTTATTTAATGTATGATAATTTACATACTTTGCAAAATTTAGTGCTTCATTTTGAAGAAAAGTTTAAAGTGAAAAAAAGAAGCAAAAATATGATTGATTTTAATGATATTGAGCATTATGCTTTGCAAATTTTGGTTAAAGAAAATGAAAATGGCGAAATTGTGCCAACTGAGGTGGCAAAAAAATACCAGCAAAAGTTTGAGGAAATTGCGATTGATGAGTATCAGGATAGTAATCAAGTACAAGAATTTATTTTAAGAAGTGTGTCACGTGGAAATAATATTTTTATGGTGGGAGATGTAAAGCAAAGTATTTACAAATTTAGGCAGGCGTGTCCAGAATTATTTTTAAAAAAATATCAGTTGTATAGTTTGGAAGGAAATGAAAAAGGAAAGAAAATTCAGTTGTTTAAAAATTTTAGAAGCAATCAAAATATTTTGGATATTACAAACATTATTTTTGAAAATATTATGAGCGAAGAATTGGGTGATATCAATTATACCAAAGAGGAATTTTTGAATTTAGGAGCAGATTATTCTGAAATTGAAAATGGGCTAGGAAAAAGTGAATTGCATTTGATTGATTTAAAAAAAGAGGAGCCAGAGGAAACGGAAGAAGATGAAGAAAATCAAGAATTAGAAACAGATGAAAATACAAAGAATTTGAGCAAAGTAGAATTGGAAGCGATTTTTACAGTGCAGAGAATTCAAGAATTAGTCAAGAGTGGGGCATTGATGAAATGTAAAGATGGAAGTTATCGAAAAATTGAATATCGAGATATTGTTATTTTGCTACGTTCCACAAAAATGGCAGCTCCCATTTTTGAGCGAGAATTGGTGAAAAATAATATTCCTGTTTTTTCGGATACTAGTAATGAATATCTGGATACGATTGAAGTTCAAACAATGCTTAATTTGCTTAAAATTTTAGATAATCCATTAGATGATATCAAGATGGTGGCAGTTATGAGGTCTCCAATCGGTAGTTTTACAGATAATGAAATTGTAGAAATTCGTTTGGAAAATCGTGAAGCAAATGTATATCAGAATTTACTAGATAATAGGCAAAATGAAAAAGTACAAGCTTTTGTGGAAAAGCTTGAAAAATGGAGACAAGAAAGTGAAGTTTTGAGTTTGGCAGAATTGATTTGGAAAATTTATATAGATACTGGATTTTTGGATTATGTGGGCTGGATGCCAAATGGAATTTTAAGACAAGCAAATTTGAGAATGCTGTTTGAAAGGGCTAAAGAATATGAGAAAACAAGTTTTAGTGGGCTTTTTAATTTTATTCGATTTACAGAAAAGTTGAAGAGTGGAAGTTCTGATATGGCAGCTGCAAAAGTGATTGGAGAAAATGAGAATGTAGTTAGAATTATGAGTATTCATAAAAGTAAAGGCTTGGAATTTCCAGTCGTGTTTTTATGCCAAGCGAGTAAAAAAATAAATTTGCAAGATTTGAATTCTGATATTTTGCTAGATAAAAATTTAGGGTTTGGTCCACAATATGTGGATTATGAAAGAAAAATAGAGTATCCAACTGCAGCAAAACAAGCGATTAAAATGGTGGCAAAAACAGAAGCTATTTCAGAGGAAATGAGGATTTTGTATGTAGCATTAACACGTGCAAAAGAAAAACTAATTCTTGTTGGAACTTGTCATAATATTCAAAAAGAAGAAAATAATAAGATAGAAATATTGAATATGTATGGTGCTTTGAAGACTAGGTTAAATCCGATTTTAATGAAAAAATATGTATCATATTTGGATTGGATTTATTTGGTATATTTGACAGGAAAATTGCAGGAGAATTTGGTGCTTCAGTTTCATAACAAAGAAGATTTAGAAAGAAAAGAGCAGAAAGAAGACGAAGTACGAGATTTTGATTTTAATCAAAAGGTGGATTTAGAGGCAATTGATAGATTACTGAATTGGCAATATGAAGATTTACAGAAAACGAGTATTCCACAAAAAACAACAGTTTCTCAAATAAAAGAGGGACAAAATCAAATTGGTTTGGAAGAAATAAAACTGAAATTACTTGAAAATAAACAACAAATTACATTTGCAAGAAGAGGAAGTTTGGTTCATTTAATTTTGCAAAAACTGGATTTTGCAAGAGATTATCAAATGAGAGATTTAGAAGAGATGGTTCAAAGATTAGTACAAAAGCATATTTTGACAGAATTTGAGGCTCAAAATATTAATTTGCAAATCATTATGAAATTTTTGCAATCAGAAATTTATCTAAGAATAAAAGATGCCAGAGAAATTTACAAGGAAAAGACTTTTTGCTTAAATAGAGTTTCAGAAGAATTTTCGGAGGCGGAAATTAGTGTGCAAGGAATGATTGATTTATATTTTATAGATAAAGAAAATAAGTTAGTTTTGTTAGATTATAAAACAGATTTTGTTCAAGAAGAAAATGAATTAAGAACAAGATATTTGGTGCAATTAAAAATCTATCAAGAGGCGCTAGAAAGTGCGTTGAATAGAAAAGTAGATGAAGTTTATATCTATTCTACAACTTTGAATCGATTGGTTGCATTATAGAATTTTTATAAATTATGCAAAAACTATTTGAAAAAATTTGCGTTTATGTGTATAATAACAAAAAAGGAAAAAGGAGACAAAAGATATGTATTATAAAGTTTCGCCAGTAATTATTATTGTGTTAGTTGTGATGGTTGTATTAGTAGGTAGTGTTGGAATTGTGCTGGCTGTGAAGGGAAGTAACAAAGCCAAAAATCAGGATAAAATAGTGACTTCTACTGATATTGAGCCACAATTGCAGTTAGAACTTAGTTCAGAAAAAGAAGGACAAAGTAAAGTGACAATTACAGCAAATGCAACAACAGAAGATACAGAAGGAATTCAGTCAATTTTGTTGCCAGATGGTTCTCAAGAACGTGGCGATTATGCTGAATATCAGGTAACGAAAAATGGAAAATATACTTTTGAAGCAAAGGGTAATAATGGAGTTTCAACTTCACTTGCGATTGAAGTAAAAAATATTCGAGAAGCTTCTAGCTCTGAACCTTATATTCCAGAAGGCTTTTCACATATTGAAGGAGAAGTAGAAACTGGTTATGTGATAGAAGATAAGTTTGGAAATCAATTTGTGTGGGTTCCAGTTCCAAGTGGAAAATTAACAAGAAATACTTTAGCCAATACGAAATATGAAGATACGATTTCTACTTTGGGCAATAGTGTAGCACAAAATTATGGCTTTTATATTGCACGATATGAAGCATCTATTTATGATAGAAATGGAGTAAGAATGGTAGCTAGTATGAAAGATAAAATGCCATGGACAAATATTACGTATTCTGATGCTGCACAAATGGCTTCTAATATGGCAACTAGCTTTGAATATGAAGACTGTGAAACAGCTTTAGTCAATAGTGGTGCTTGGGATACTGCGTTAGAATGGATTGACCAGACAGAAGAAAATTATTCCACAGATGTAAGTTCTGGAAATTATTCAGGAGAATTAAGAAATACAGGTGAAACAGAAAGTGATATTAAAAATAATATTTGTGATTTAGCAGGAAATGCAAGAGAATGGACAACAGAAATTTTTAAGGAGACTGTAAAACCTACCAATACTTCAAAAAATAAAAATAAAAATACGACTAATGAAGAAGTGATTTCAGAAACAGTTACTTACCGAGTTATAAGAGGTGGAAGTGCGAATTTGGATCGACCAGCAAGCAGTCATACTGGTTACAAGGAAAATACATCAGAAGCTTATTGGGGATTTCGAATGATTTTGTATAAATAAAAAGAAAAATACCATCCTAAATAAAAAAGGATGGTGTTTATGTTTGGAAAACTGAATAGAAATATTGATCGATTAAATCATTTTTTAGAAGAAAAAAATATTGAAGAACTAATTTATATTTTAGGAAGTAGGAAGGAAATTGCCAAAAGAAATTTCTGGGCAGGACTAAGCAGAGGAGTAGGAATTGGAATTGGAGTGACACTCATGACTGCGCTTTTACTTATCATTTTACAAAAAATTGTGACTTTAAACATTCCAGTTATTGGAGAATATATTGCAGAAATTGTTGAAATTGTTGAAAAAAATGTGTAAAATAATAAAGTATAATATTTAAAAAATGAAAAATAATAAAAAGGACAAAGGAGAGATAGTTTATGAATAAGAAAGAGATTGAAATAAAACAAGGTATTAAATTGCATTTTATTCAAACAGATTTGTTCAAGACAGATATGTTGTCTGCTATTATTACAGTTCCACTAACGCGTGAAAATGTAACGAAAAATGCGTTGATTGTAAGTATGTTAAGACGTGGTACAAACAACTTAAAATCGCAAATTGAAATCAGCAAGGAATTAGAAAATTTGTATGGTGCGGCATTTGAATGTGGAATTGATAAATATGGAGATAATCAATTGTTGCGTTTTTATATTGATTCGATTAATGACAAATTTTCTTTAGAAGAAAATGAAGAAATTTTGAAAAATTCGCTAGAAATTTTGCTGGATATTGTATGCAATCCGCTTTTGGAAAATGGAAAATTTAAACAAAAATATTTAGATGTCGAAAAAGAAAATTTAGCTAAAATGATTAATAGCAAAATTGATGATAAAGATTTGTATGCGTATGAAGCTTGCATTTCCAATATGTATGGAGAGAAAGGTTTTGGGTTATATAAATATGGCTATTTAGAGGATTTAGAAACAATCAATGTACACAATTTAACGGAACATTATCATAATTTAATTCAAAATTCAAAAATAGATTTATTTGTTTCAGGTAATTTTAATGAGAAAAATGTTGAAAAAATAATTTGTGAAAATGAACATATCAAAGCACTAAAACCACGTGTTGAAAATTATGTTTTAAATAATGAATTAACAGAAAAGAAAGAAAAAATAGAAAAGGTAAAGGAAATACAAGAAGAAACTGATGTTGCACAAGGCAAACTAGTTATTGGAATGGATGTTGTGGCTGAGGGAGAAAAGCTGCCATTTAAAACAATGTTGTATAATATTATTTTAGGCAGTAGTGCAAATTCTTTGTTGTTTCAAAATGTGCGCGAAAAGGCAAGTTTAGCCTATTCCATAAAAAGTTTGTATGTGAAACAAAAAGCCAATATTTTTATTCGTGCAGGAATTGAAATTCCAAATTTTGAGAAGGCAGTTAATTTGATTAAAGAACAGTTGGAAATTATGAAAAAAGGAAAATTTTCAGAAGAAGATTTACAGTCTGCTAAAGAATATGTGAAAGCACGGAATTAAGGCAATTGAAACAGAACAAGACACAGGAATTGTTTATTACATTGGTCAAGAAATTTCAAAAACGAATACTACGATTGAGGAATATTTAAAGAATATTGAAGAAATAACCAAACAAGATATCATAGAGATTGCAAACGGAGTAGAGATAAATACCATTTATTTTTTAAAAAACGAAGATAAGGAGGCACAAGAATGAAAATTATAGAAAATAATAAAATTCAAGAAAAAGTATATACTAAGAAATTGCAAAATGGTTTGAGTGTTATGGTAATTCCGAAAAAAACAGAAAAGAAATATATTATTTGGGGAACACAATATGGTTCGATTGATAATCATTTTCAGCTTGGAGAAACAGAAATCACAATTCCTGATGGGATGGCTCATTATATGGAACATAAATTATTTGAGCAAGAGAATGGAACTAACAGTTTAGATGTTTTAACAAGCTTGGGCGTTAATGCTAATGCGTATACAACAAATAATCATACAGCTTATCTTTTTGAAGCTTCTAATGATAAATTTTTTGAGGCTTTGGACGAGTTTATGAATTATATTCAAAATCCTTATTTTACAGATGAAAATGTCGAAAAAGAGCGTGGCATTATTGAGCAAGAAATTATGATGTATGATGATTATCCAGATTGGAAAATCTATATGAATGCGATGCGTGCGATGTATCATAAAAATCCAATTAATATTGATGTAGCTGGAACGAAAGAAACCATTGCAGAAATTACAAAGGAAAAATTATATGATGCGTATCATTGTTTTTATCGTCCAGAGAATATGGCAATTGTGATATGTGGCGATTTTGAGCCAGAGCAAGTAATCAAAGAAATTGAGGCAAGAATGACACTTGAAAATTTGGATCAAAAAGTAAAAAGATTATATCCAGAAGAGCCAGAAGAAATTGTGAAACCAAGTATAGAAGGCGAAATGAATATTACAAGACCACTTTTTATGATTGGATATAAGGATACTGTAAAAGCTGATAATCAAATCAAAAAAGAGTTAGCTTTGGAAGTCGCTTTTAATATTTTGATTGGAGATAGTTCAAAATTATATCAAGATTTGTATGAACAAGGATTGCTACAATCACAGCCAAGTATGATTTATGAAAATACAGATACGTATTCTCATTTGCTTATTCAAGGACAAAGTGAAAAATATAATGAAGTCATTAGAAAAATAGAAGAGGCAATTGAAAATTTAAAACAAAATGGTTTTGAACAGGAAGAGTTTGAACGAATCAAGAAAAAGCTATATGGTGAATACGTAAAAAGTTATAATGATGTAGAAAGTATTGCGACTAGCTTTTTACAGAATTATTTTAGAGGCATTAATCCATTGGACTATTTTGAAGAATTTAATGGAATTACAAAGGAATATACATGGCAAGTTTTTAAAGAAGTAATGGACAAACAAAAGCAAGTTATTTCAATTGTCAAATCAAAATAAATCACAAAAAGAAAGGTGGTAAGTAATGATACAATTTCCAGGCTTGCATTTGCAATTTTTCGTAAATCCAGTTGCGTTTACAATGTTTGGCATTTCGATTTATTGGTATGCAATTTGTATCATATTGGCTATTCTTATATCTTTTATTCTATGTTATTGCTCATCACCAAAATTTGACATAGAAGATAACTTTTTATTCGACACATTACTATATGCCATTGTTTTGGGGATAATGGGGGCTAGACTTTATTATGTTATATTTCATTTAGACTATTATTGGTCAAATCCAAGTGCTATTTTAAAAATTAGAAATGGTGGATTGGCGATTTATGGTGGAATAATAGTAGGCGCATTTGTCGTTTTTTATCAATGCCGAAAAAAAAAGTATTCTTTACTTGATTTTTTGGACCGTATTGCACCATTTGTAGCACTTGGACAAGCCATTGGAAGATGGGGAAATTTTTGTAATCAAGAAGCTTATGGAACAATTACAAAAAGTTTTTTTAGAATGGGAATAAATACGCCAGATGGATATTTAGAAGTTCATCCTACTTTTTTGTATGAATCAATTTTCACATTTTGCATTTTTTTTGTATTAAGAAAAATGCAAAAAAAGAGAAAATTTAAAGGGCAAATTGCAGTTTCATATTTGGTTTTATATGCTGGCATTCGAATGTTCATAGAAGAATTAAGAGTGGATAGTTTAATGTTAGGTTATTTCAAAATTTCACAGATTTTGTCGATTGCAATTTTTGTAGTTTTTGGTTGGATATTGTTGAAAAATTATAGAAAATATACAAAAGAAAAAATTAGTGAATGAAAATGGGGAAAAATGTCTGCAAAAAAGTATTTTAAATGTTGATTTTTTATTGACATTGACGAATAAATGTGGTATTTTTGAAGAGAAGAAACAAGTAGCGCACAAACATTCAAAAAATGTCATAGGGGGACAATTTTATGATAAATGAAGAAATTTGTAAATTAAGAGAAAAGCTAAATAGAAGTATAGAAGATGGGGAAGATTATAGTATTGTTTATAAAATTAGTGTGGAATTGGACGAATTAATTGCCAAATATTATAGCGAAAAAGCAACAACAAATAAAAAATAAGACAGCATTTGCTGCCTTATTGATTATTTTTCAAACTCGTCTAAACTTTTAAATTCATAGCCCATATTTTTGGCTTCTTTTATCATGCCATCAAGCATAGTGACATTATCTTTGGATGTACTATGCAAAAGTATGATGGCACCATTGTGTAAATTATCTAACACTTTCTTTTTTCCATATTCACTTTTACCTTGTTTAGAATCATCCCAATCGTCATAAGCATTTGACCATAAAACACTCGTATAACCAAGTGATTGAACAAGATTTGCGGTACGTTCACTAAATTCGCCTTTTGGTGGTCTAAAATATGTCATTTCATAACCAGTTATTTCATAGATACTATTGTGTAATTTCATGATTTCTTCTTTGATTTCGTCATCTTTTAAATTAGGCAAACAAGCATGATTTACAGTGTGATTTCCAACAGTATTTCCATTTTGTATCATTTGTTTTACTAAATCAGTTGCGGTATTGACATAATGTGCAGTAATAAAAAATGTTGCAGTAACATTATTTTCTTTTAAAATTTTCAAAATTTCTTCTGTATAACCTGCTTCATAACCAGCATCAAAAGTAAGATAAATATACTTTTTTTCGGGATTTCCCATAGCAATTCCATCGAATTTTTCTAATACTTTTAAACTTTCCATATCTAAAACAGCTTGCTCATGATTTTCACCACGTCTAAATCCCCAAGCTAAAGTTTTGTTGCTTAGTTCTTGATTGGCTTGTGCTGCAATGGAAAATTGGATAATACTAATAACCAAGATTAAGCAAATAAAACCATATCGTATCATGCGATCTTTCATTTCTGACCTCCTTTTCTTAAAAGATATGTAATTTTCTTAGAAATATGAATAAAAGAATGAAAGAATAATAGTTGAAAATAAATTCTTTTTATGATATATTAAAATAAAGTGTTAGGTAGAATAGAGGAAAATAAAATGTTGTATGATGAA
>CATLEX010000058.1 GCA_949927455.1 uncultured Clostridia bacterium | reverse complement strand
AAGGTTTAAGTTGGAAACCATTGGTGGCAGGGTAAAAGAAACAGATAGCGATTTTAGAGCTGCTTTATACAGGGAAATCGTGGAGGAAGTGGGCAATGAGGCAGAGATACAAATTGGGAAGCTAATTACAGCAACTTATGCAACAACTTTTGATGAAAGAAACCAAGCAGAGCAAAATTGGATTTATTTGCTATATAGAGGAGAACTCAAAAATGGCAATTTACAAATTACAGAACCAGATAAAAATTTGGGCTATGAAAGATATCAAATAGGAGAAGTAGAGGAAGAACAGTTAAGTAGTGGTGCAAGGGAGTTGTATCATATTGTAAGTCGAAAGTATGGAAAATAGCTTTAAGAGTATTAATAGATGTATTGGAAGAATAGTGAGATGTAAAGTGTGAGTAAAATTTCTCATGCTTTTTTTACATAAAAACTAAAAAATGGTAAATCATAAAAATGGTTAAAATTTCCTAGAAAATGAAAAAATCTATTGAAATTATTTTTTCTTAAAGGTATAATTTTAAATAGGAAAAGATTGGAAAGGGCGGATAAAAGTTGGAAGAAATATTAAACAAACTGATTGATGCTGATTTAGAGTGCCAGAGGGCGTTGAACCAATTAAAACAAAAACAAGAAAACATTGAATACTTCATAAATGACGAATTAGAAAAAAGAAAAGATGAAATTAAGGCAAAATATAAATTTAGAATTGATATGAGAAAACATGAGTATGACATGAAATTAGCAGAAAATTTGCAAAAAATAGAACAACAAAAACAGAAACAAATGGAAGAAATGAAAACCAATTATGAAACAGAAAAACAAAATGTAATTGACAAAATTGTAAAATCAATTATGGAGGAAAAATAAATGTCAATTTCTTCGCTTATGTATTCTAACTTGATGGCAAAGCTACAAGGTATGTATGCCAAGAAAATCAAAAAAGCTGCTTTAGAAGAATTGATGAAACAAAATTCGATCAAGCAAGTTGTGGCTCTTTTGAAGTCTATGAATGAAGAATTTAAGGGGCTTGAGGACAATCCAAAAAGAATTAAAATTAAGATTTTTTTAGACCATATTTTTTTGATGGATGTGCAAAAAATTAGCCGTTTACTAAATAAAAATGATAAAAAAATATTGCACGAATTTTTATCTGTTTATGAAATTAAATGTATTAAAAGTGTGTTTCGTAGAGTGTTATCAGGCAATGTGAATGAGCAAACTAATGATATTACTAATTGGATAGATGCTATTTTTAAGAATTTGCGTGGTTTGGAAACAGTAAAAAATAAAAAAGATTTGATTGGTTTTAGTAAAAGAACAAAATATCGTGCGTTTTTTGAAAAGGCATTTGAGCAAGATGAAGTTAGTAATGTTTTTGAAATTGAAAATGAGTTGGATAAATTTTATTTTGAACATATGATGAAGGTGGCTCAAAACTATAATGCAAGTTTAGAGGACATGATTGGTAAAAAGATAGATTTAAATAATATGATTTGGATTTATCGTGAGAAAAAGAATTATCATATTGAAGAGGCTCAAGTGCGAAAGACTTTAATTCCAATTTGTTATCAACTAAAAAAGCAAGAATTAGAAAACTTAGTAAAAACAAATAATGAAAATGAAATGGTTGAAATTTTGAAAAAGACCTATTATGCAAAGCAGATTGATTTTAGTGAGTTGGAGAATTTGGAAGCGAAAGCTGACCAGTTTTTATATAAACTTTATCAGAAATATTTTCGAGCTAGCATGTTTGATATTAGTGCTGTTTATGCTTATTTAAACATGATTGATTTGGAAAATAATGATATTATGAATGTGGTGGAAGGAATTCGCTATCATTTGGGAAAAGAGGAAATTCGTCAAAAATTAGTGTAAGCTACAAAAGAAGGAGATGATAGAAAAAATGGCAATCGAGAAAATGAAATTACTCAGTATTACTGGACCAGAAAAAGAACTCGATCGATTTATTGCAAGAAATTTATTAGATACGAATATACAAGTCGAAGATGCCAAAAAGATTTATAACAAAGCTTGGAAATTTGAATATTATGATTACGATTATACGATTAAGGATCACTTAAAAAAATGCAAAGAATTGATTGAGAATTTGAATATTTTATATCGAGAAGAGTATAGCAACATGTTTATTGAAAAATCGGTTTCTCAAATTGGAGAAAAATTAGAACAAGTACAAATGCGTTATGAGGAAATTAGGCAGGAAATAGAAAAATGTCAAAAAGACAAAGAAACAAATTTTTTGAAATTACAATCCATTGAAAAGTTGAGTAATTTGAATGTTGAAATAGAAAAATTGTATCATTTAAAATATATCAAATTTCGATATCGGCAATATTGCCAATGAGGATTTAGAAGAAATTAGGCAAGAACTGGAAAATATGCAAGTGATTGTGTTTGAGATTGAAAAACAAGAAGATGTTACTTGGATTGTATATTTAACAACAGAAGAATTTGCGCAAAATGTAGATGTATTTTTTAATATGCAAAATTTTGAGCGTGTGTGGCTGGATGAAAATTTGTCTGGAAAGCCGAAGGAATATATGGAGCATTTATATAAAAGTATTAGCGATAAGAGTCATGAGATTTTGGATTTGCAAAATGATATGGAAAATTTAAGTGAGAATGGCAGACATATTTTGCTCTCATGTTTTCGTCAACTTCAAACTTATCATAAAATCAATCAAATCAAAAAATACATTATGCATGATTCCAAAAATATGTTTTATTTGGTGGCTTGGGTGCCAGAAACAGAGTTAGAGGCAATTGTAAATAAGCTAGATATTTGCCCCAATATCGATTATAGAATGGAAGAAAAATTGTCAAGCAAAAGTCCAACCAAACTCAAAAATAATCGTTTGATTAGGCCATTTGAAATGATTGTCAAAATGTATGGTGTGCCCAATACCAATGAATTGGATCCAACTTGGTTTGTTGCCATGACTGCATTTTTGATGTTTGGCTTTATGTTTGGAGATGTAGGACATGGTCTTGTGTTTTTGATTTGTGGTTTTCTCTTGCGAAAAAAAAATCGAGATTTTGGGTCTATTTTAATAGTGCGGTGGACTAGCTTCTACGATTTTTGGCTTCTTATATGGCAGTGTTTTTGGAAAAGAAGATATCATTAAAGCAACGCTGATTAGCCCTATGAGCAACATCAATACCATGCTGATTTATGGAATTGTAGTTGGGTGTTTGTTTATTTTGCTAGCCATGATTTTGAATATTGTCAATGGCATTAAAAACAAAGATTTTAAGCGTGTGTGGCTGGATAGTAATGGTGTGACAGGATTAGTGCTTTATGGTTTTAGCTTATTTTTGATTGCATGGTATTTTTGGAAGGGAAAAATGTTGATTTCGACAAGTGTGATTGTAACTGTTGTGTGTTTACTGTTAATTTTGATTTTGTTTAACAATCAATTAACCAAAATAGTAACAAGAAAAAAGGAAAATACAAAAGTTCAAATGATTGAGAAAATTTTTGAACTTTTAGAAATGATTTTATCTTTTGCGAGCAATACGATTTCGTTTTTGAGACTAGCAGCGTTTGCAATTAATCATGTGCGGCTTATGTATGGCAATTTATTTGTTAGCAGACATGACAAGTGGTGCTGGAAATATTGTGATTGCGATTTTGGGAAATGTGATTGTGCTTGTTTTGGAAGGATTGATTGTTGGAATACAAATTTTAAGATTAGAGTATTATGAGCTATTTAGTCGATTTTATCATGGAGATGGCATAGAATATCAATCCATAAAAACACAGACAAATGAATAGGAGGAAAGAAAAATGTTGAAAAAAGTGATAAGTGTATTTGCAATTATTATGTTAGGAGTTGTTGTTTTGTGGGGAACAAAAATTTATGCAACGACAAGTGTTGATGCAGAAGAAGCTAGTGAGGAACAAGTAACGCAAACGAGCAATGGGGTGCGGACTGATTGCGGCGGCGTTAGCTATTGGGCTTTCTGCCATTGGTTCAGGTATTGCTGTTGCGGTGGTGGCTTCTAGTGCAGTAGGAGCGATTAGTGAAAATCCGAGTTTACTTGGAAAAACGGTAATTTTTGCTGGTTTGGCTGAAGGTATTGCTATTTATGGTTTGATTATAGCTATCATGATTTTGAGCAAGATATAAATCTAGAAATAAATCATATTTATTAATTTTGAAGTGGCATTGTGGGGACCGTTCAGAAATTATCAAAATCTTTGATTTTGATATAATTTCTAGAATGGGGAGAACGGAAAAATTCATAAATATCATTTATAGAAAGAAAATAGAAAGGGCAAAAAATGAAAATGTATTGCATTAGTCATGACATGGAAACTGCGTTGGGCTTGCGATTAACTGGAATAGAAACAAAGGTGTTAGAAGAAAAAGTAGAGGTGGATTGCGAGATTAATAAAGTTCTAAAAGACGAGAAAATTGGAATTTTGATTGTGACAAAACCAATTTATGAAATGTCAAAATCGGTATTAGAAAATATTCGTCAAAACAAAAAAATGCCACTTGTGGTGTGTTTGTAGAAGGGAAAAATATGGATATTGTAGAAAAAGAAAAAATTTTTGAGGACAGTCTTCAAAAGTTGCTTCAAAAAGAAATGTTAGAATTTGAGAAAAAGATTAATTTAGAAATTGAAAATCAAATCAAAGACGAATTAGAAGAATATCAAACCAAAGAGGAATTGGTTTATCATAAAAAAATTGAAAAATTGGACAAGGAATATCATAAGCAAATCAATCAATTGGAGATGGAAAGCAAAAAGGAGATTTTAGAGGAAAAGAAAAATATTCATAAAAATTTAAAGAAAGAAATCGAGAAAGTTTTGGTTGATTTTGTGCAAACTTCTGAATATGAAGCGTTTTTAATAGCAAGAATTGAGCAAGTGCTTTCTAAAATTCCAGATGCAAATGAAGCAGTTTTGGGGCTTACGAAACAAGATTATGAAAAATATCAGTATCAAATCCAAGCAAGATTTCATGTTCAGATGCAAGTGATTGAAAATCAATACATTGGTGGCTGTGTACTAGAAGACAAGCTGGCAGGTATGTATATTGATAATACGATACAAAATAGTATCAATGAGAGATTAGAAGAAACTTAAAAAGAGAGGTGAAAAAGGTTGCAAAAGAAAAAAATTGTGCAAGTTAATAATTCTGTCATTTTAGCAAAAGGAGATGGAGATTTTGCTATGCATGATGTGGTTCGTGTTGGAAATTTGAAATTACTTGGCGAAGTGATTAAAATTCAAAAAGATATAGCAACCATTCAAGTTTATGAAAATACAACTGGGTTAAAAATTGGCGAAGAAGTACTTGGCGAAGATGCACCTCTTTCACTTGTTTTGGGACCTGGAATGATGGGCAATATTTTTGATGGAATTCAAAGACCTTTGCAGATTTTAAGGAAAGTTTCTGGCGATTTTATGGAAAGAGGAATTGACCAAATTGGAGTTGACCTTAGCAAAGTTTGGCATTTTGTGCCAAGTGTGCAAGTTGGAGACAAAGTGAGCCTCAATACAATTGTGGGCGAAGTGCAAGAAACACAAGTTATTACCAATAAGATTATGTGCAGTTTTGATATCGAAGGCGAAATTATTGAAATTAAGCCAGAAGGAGATTATAAAGCAGAAGAAGTTGTGGCAAAAGCACAAACGCAAGATAGCGAAATTTTTGAAATTACTATGGTTCAAAAATGGCCAGTCAGAATTGGTAGACCGTACCTAGAAAGATTGATTGCAAAGGAATTATTGCTAACAGGTCAAAGAGTAATTGATACATTTTACCCAATAGCAAAAGGGGGAACAGCAATGCTTCCAGGAGGATTTGGAACAGGCAAAACAATGCTCCAACATCAATTGGCAAAATGGGCCAATAGTGATATTATCGTTTATATTGGTTGTGGAGAAAGAGGAAATGAAATCACAGAAGTGTTAGAAGATTTTCCTAAAATTATGGATCCTAAAACAAAAAAATCATTAATGGAAAGAACAGTTTTGATTGCCAATACTTCTAATATGCCAGTTGCAGCAAGAGAAGCATCAATTTATACAGGAATTACGATTGCAGAATATTATCGAGATATGGGCTATCATGTTGCTATTATGGCAGATTCAACGTCAAGGTGGGCAGAGGCACTGCGCGAAATTTCAGGTAGATTAGAAGAAATGCCAGCAGAGGAAGGATTTCCAGCTTATTTACCATCAAGGCTTTCTGAGTTTTATGGGAGAGCAGGTGTTGTAAAAAGTTTCAATGGAAATGTTGGTTCTGTGTCGATTATTGGTGCTGTTTCGCCACAAGGTTCTGATTTTTCAGAGCCTGTTACGCAAAATACGAAACGATTTGTGCATACTTTTTGGGCATTGTCGAGAAGTTTGGCATATAGTAGACATTATCCAGCGGTTGATTGGAATATTAGTTATAGTGAATATGTTGGTGAATTGCAAAATTGGTATGAAGAAAATGTAGATATTGATTTTCTGGATTTGAGGCAAGAGATGCTGAAAATTTTAGAAGAAGAAAATAATTTGCTTGAAATTGCTAGAGTAATTGGACAAGATGTTTTGTCTGATAGTAAAAAGTTGGTTTTACAAATTTCAAAAAGTTTTCGAGTAGGCTTTTTGCAGCAAAGTGCGATCCATGAAATTGATACATTTGTTCCTGTTAAAAAACAATATGAAATGTTGAGGACCATTTTAATGATTTATGAGAAATCGTTAAAATTAATTGAAAAAGGAATTCCTATTTCGGAAATTATGAATACAGGAATTTTGGCAGAATATGAGCAACTGAAGTTTCAAATTAAGAATGACGAACTTGAAAAATTTGAAGATTATCATGTATCTGTTAAAAATCGTTTGAAAAAACTGGAAGAAGCCTATAAACAACATATCTAGGAGGGAAAATGAAAATTAAGTATATTGGACTAGATGCAGTTAATCGGTCCATTAGTATATATCAAAACACCCGAAGGCTGTTCTTTTGAGGAACAAGTTGTTTTGACCTTAAAAAATGGCGAAAAAAGAATTGGAAATGTTATTCATTTGGCAGAAGATATTACGACTATTCAAGTATATGAAGGAACAAATGGAATTAATATTTCGGATGTGAAAACAGAATTTGTGGGAAAACCATTAAAATTGAAACTTGCACCAACTATGCTAGGAAGAGTCTTTAATGGTGTTGGACAGGCGATTGACGGATTAGAGGAGATTGAATATCGCGAAGAACGAGACATTAATGCAAAGCCAATCAATCCAGTTTCTCGAAAATATCCTAGAAATTATATTGAAACTGGAATTTCTACAATTGATGGTTTGCTAACCTTGATTAGAGGACAGAAATTGCCAATTTTTTCGGGAAGTGGAATTAATCATAATGAATTAACAGAAAGAATTATTAGGCAAGCGAATATTCAAGAGGAAGGAAATTTTGCGATTGTTTTTGGACTAATGGGGGCTGAATATGAAACAGCGCAGTTTTTTCGTAAAAATTTTGAAGAAAATCATGTTCTGTCAAAAGTTGTGATGTTTCAAAATTTGTCAAATGACTCTTCCATTGAGCGTTTGTTAACACCCAAAATTGCACTCACATGTGCTGAATATTTGGCATTTGATTTGGATATGCAAGTGTTAGTTATTTTGACAGATATGACTTCATATGCAGAGTCGCTTCGAGAAATTGCAACACTAAAAGAAGAAGTGCCAAGTAGAAAAGGATATCCAGGTTATTTATATAGCGATTTTGCTTCGATTTATGAAAGAGCAGGCATGATTCAAGGTAAAAGTGGTTCAATTACACAAATTCCTATTTTGACCATGCCAAATGATGATATTGCACATCCTATTCCAGATACAACAGGTTACATTACAGAAGGACAAATTGTTTTGAGTAGAGAGTTGTATCAAAGAGGAATTATGCCGCCGATTAATATTTTGGATTCGCTTTCAAGATTAATGAAAGATGGAATTGGAAAAGGTTATACAAGAGAAAATCATATTAAGATTGCTGACCAAATTTTTGCAGCTTATTCCAAAGTTCAAGAAGCAAGGGCACTTGCCAAAGTTTTGGGAGAGTCGGATTTGAGTGAAGAAGATAAAAAGTATTTGGCATTTGGTTTACAATTTGAAGAGAAATTTGTTAAGCAAAGTTTGTATGACAGAAGAACCATGGACCAAACGCTTGACTTAGCAGAAGATTTGTTAAAAATTTTGCAATAGGAGGAAAAATGGATACTACCAAGTTACCAACTAAAAATAATCTCATGAAAATCAAAAGTACCATTAAGCAATCTAAAGAAGGACAGATGTTACTAGAACAAAAACGTATGATTTTAAATCGTGAATTAGAAAAATATATAGCAGAAGAACAAACTTTAAGGAAATATGGAGAAAATTTATTAAGTGAAGCATATCATTATTTAAAAATGGCAAATGTGGAAATTGGATTAGAAGATATGCTCAATATTTCAGATGGTATCGAAATAGACTATTCGATTGACATCAAATACAAGACGATTATGGGAGTTGAAATTCCATCTATTGTGCCAGAGGAAATGCCAATCAATCTTCATTATGGTTTATATAATACGACAAATTCAGTCGATAAGGCAATTTTAAAATTTGTAGAAGTGAAAAAATATATTTTAGAATTGGCGCAAATGCAAAATGTTATCATTAGGCTGAAAAAAAGTATTGAAAAAGTGCAAAGAAGGGCAAATGCGCTAAAAGAAATTATTATTCCAAAAGATGAAAAAACAGCAAAAGAAATTCAGGATATATTAGATGAAACGGAAAAGGAAGAGTTTATTCGATTAAAAAAATTAAAAAAGAAAAGGTAGAATACAAATGTTAAAAAATAAAAAAATTTATGTAATTCCCATATTTGGTTTTTTGGCAATGATTGTCATAACAGCAATTTTACTCAAATTTCCAGTTTGCAACAATGCAAAGATTAGTATAATGGATGCTTTTTTTGAGGCTACTTCGATGATTACTGCGACAGGAAGTACAGTATTAGATTTTTCAAAACAATTTACTTTTTTGGGACAATTTATTTGTTTGCTGGCGATGCAAATAGGTGCGATTGGATTTATGCTATTTTTCTCATTGATTTTTTTGGTAAGCAAAGAAAAAATGAAATTATCAGATAGCATTTTTTTAAGTAATGAAGTTAGTACTAGTAACTTTGCCTCAGTCAAGAAGAAAGCCAAACGTATTATCCAATATACTTTTACGATTGAGTTTTTTGGGGCTTGGCTTTTGGCATTTCGTTTTGTGCCAATTTATGGTATGGCACAAGGTTTGTGGATGAGTGTATTTCATTCTGTTTCAGCTTTTTGTAATGTTGGAGCAGATATTATTGGAAGTAGTAGTTTTGCACTTTTTAGAAATGATGTTTATCTTAATATAGTTTTGATTGTATTAATGTTTTTAGGATCACTCGGTTTTTTTGTTTTGGAAGATTTAACAGTTTGGTTTTGCACAGGCAAGAAAAATAAAGGTCATACACAATCTAGAATGATAGTAGATATGTCAGTTAGTTTAGTGCTAATTGGTATTCTTTTGGTGAAAGTTTTTGACCCACAACTAACGATTTTAGAAGCATTATTTGAAGTAGTAACAGCTAGAAATACAGGATTTTTTACGGTTGATATGAATGGCTTGCATGAAATGAATAAATTACTAATTAGTATCATTATGTTTATTGGTGGTGGTCCAGGTTCTAATGCAGGCGGAATTCGTGTTGTTGTGCTTGCGATTTTGCTGCTTACAACAGTTGCTAATATACGTGATAGGGAGCAAGTAGTGGCATATTATCGTAATATTAATGACAAGCTTATCAAAAAGGCAGTTGCTATTTTGATGATTGATTTATTGATTGTGTTTTTAGGAGTAATTGGAATTGCTTTGAGTGAAAATCAGGGAATTTTGGATACAATTTTTTATGTGATATCCACTTTTTCCAACACAGGACTTTCGACATTTGAGCTAACAACTCTAACAGATATGGGAAAAATTTTGTCAATGCTCGTAATGTATATTGGAAGAATTGCACCAATTACATTTGTGTCACTTTTTACGCCAATTGACCATAAAAAATCTGGAATTAAATATCCAGATATTGATTTGATGTTATAGATAGTAGAGAATTAAAGCTCTACTATTATTTTACAATCTAAAACATTTGATTTTTTTCAAAAAAAGATAGACAAATCAGAAAAATAGAGATAAAATAAAAGCATAGAAATTTTACAAAATTCTATTTTTAAAACTAAGGTTTACGTAAGAGGAGAGTTTTATGAAAAAAGAAGATTTAAAAAATCAAAAAGGTGCGATTTCAATTTTTGTTCTAATGGCAATGCTATTTTTTTTAGTAACAATGCTTGGCGTTTATACTATTACTTCCAAAAGAGCACAGACACAGACTGAGTCTGTTGAATTAGTAAAAGAAAAGTATTATACAGAGGGAGAAGAACAAGTACTTTATCAGCAAAAAGTTTCAAATGCTACAACCAATCTTCCGATTTATACAAAAGAACAATTGTGGTCAGTTGGAACAGGAAAAAAAGTAGAAATGGAAGGAACGGTTTATACATTTGCGGCGGCAGCGACATATGAGCTAAAAAATGATATTGTGGTTAATTTGGATGATACTATGAAAATAGTTGACACTTCAAAAGTAAACCGAAATGGGTATGAAATTTATTACTATAACCCAGACAATGATCAATATTATAATTTGTCAGATAGTACTTCTTATGATTTGCAAAAAAATGGCTATTATTTTAAAAGTCGATAAAAGTTTGACTGATTAAAAATGAAGAAAAAATAGAGGTAAGAGATAAAGAAAAAGAAGAACAGATTTGAGATTTATTGTAAAAGGAAAA
>CATLEX010000057.1 GCA_949927455.1 uncultured Clostridia bacterium | reverse complement strand
CAATTTTGTCAAAATCATTAACCTCTAATGAAGTTGCTTCTATTGCTAAATCAATGCGTTTTGATAACTTTTGTTCAAACATTGTTTTTTCTTTAAATTCATGATTGATTTTTCGGTCAATTGAAAGTATATTTACCTTTTGCTTTTTCGCAATCTTCTCTTCTATCAATTCTAATTTTCTCAAATTTTTTCGATACTGATTTCCGGCAAATTAATAACTTATACTCCAATGCCCCTATTTTTAGCATATAATCCATTTGAATTTCAATGCATACATAATTTAACAACAAATCTCTTTCTACAATCAAATCTGCAATTTCTTCTTTTAAATCATTCAAATCTAAAATTAAATATGCATATTCTGGATGTACTACTACCATTCTTTATTTCTCCTTTTTAAACAGAAAGACACATTTCTCATGTGCCCTTATTTTTTAATGGTTACACTCACACTCTTTTCAATTCCTGAATAAGTATCTTTCACTGTTATTGTAACTTTTCCAGCTGATACACCTGTTACAATTCCATTTGAATTAACAGTTGCAATTTTCTCATCACTTGATTCATATTTAAGTGACTCAATACTTGCATCAGAAGGTGTTGCAATCAACTTCATTTGCACTGGTTTTCCTACTCTAAACGTTTCTTTTGGTGCTGAAAAAGTCATTGATTTAATTGGAAGAATAGCACGTAAATCAATAGTAGCTGTCAAATCTTCTCTGGTTGCCGTAATTGTTGACTTTCCAACTTTGACAGCTTTTGCAATTCCTTCCTCAATTTCAATTGCATCTTCATTAGAAGAAGTCAATTCTATTTCGCTCAAATCAACTTCTTCCCTATTTACTAAAACAGTTATTCTTGTCGTTTCCTTACTTTTTGTTGATAAATATTTTTTTTCAACTGAAATTTCCATTGTATCCTTTTTAGATTCTTCTTCAGAAACAATATTTCCTGCTTCTAAAGAAGTTTCCATCTTTACCAATGAATAACCTGCCACTTTTCCCTTATTCAAAATAATTAACAGAGCACACACAGCAAGAAGTATAAATAGTATGATAGAAATCGGTAATATTTTTACACTTCTACTTTTCTTTTTCTTTCTATTACTTTTCCTCTTAGCCATCTTTTCTCCTTTATTTTTGCACCATTATTCTTCTGTTTCTTCCTCATCAACCATTTTATCTACTGGTGTTTCTAATTCATCTTCGATTATGTCTTCGTCTTCTTCTGCAAAATCATCGTCTTCCCCTTCTTCTTCATAGTTTATTTCTGGTTCTTCCTGAACAGGTGGTGTCAATTTAGTATTGATTTCTATATCTTGATATGTTTTTAAACCAGTTCCTGTTGGAATTAATTTACCAATAATAACATTTTCTTTTAAGCCAATAAGAGAATCAACTTTTCCTTTAATAGCAGCTTCTGTCAATACTTTTGTTGTCTCTTGGAAAGAAGCAGCTGACAAGAAACTCTCTGTTGCAAGAGAAGCTTTTGTAATACCCAATAATGCTCTTTTTCCTGTTGCAGGACGTTTTACTTCTTCTTCCATTTTTTTGTTGATTTCTTCAAATTCAAGTATATCCACAAGTGATGCACCATATAATCCAGTATCTCCTGGATCTTCAATTCTAACTTTCTTAAGCATCTGTCTTGCAATTACTTCAATATGTTTATCATTAATATCAACACCTTGGTTTCGATACACTTTTTGAACTTCTGAAATAATATAATTATAAACACCTTCAGCACCTTTAATAACAAGCAATTCATTTGGATTAATAGAACCTTCTGTCAAAGCATCACCAGCTTCTACTTGGTCACCATTTTTAACTTTCAATTTTGAGCCAAAAGTAATCGCATATGTCTTGCTATTATCTTTTGAAGTAACAATTACTTCTTTTCTCTTCTTCTCATCATTAATCTTAACTGTACCACTAATTTCAGTAATCACAGCAACACCTTTTGGATTTCTGGCTTCAAACAATTCCTCAACCCTTGGAAGACCCTGTGTAATATCGCCACCTGCAACACCACCTGTATGGAATGTTCTCATGGTAAGCTGTGTACCTGGCTCACCAATTGACTGAGCAGCAATAATACCAACTGATTCTCCTTTGTTAACCAATTTTCTTGTAGCCAATCCCATACCATAACATTTTGAACAAGTTCCTTGTTTTGCCTTACATCCCAAAATAGAACGCACATAAACTTTTTTAATACCACTATCTACGATTTTCTTTGCTAATTGCTCTGTAATCATTGTATTGGTATCAACTAACACTTCATCTGTTTCAGGATGTTTCAAATCATCAATCACAAAACGTCCCACTAATCTTTCTTCCAAACTTTCAATAATTTGGCTACCATCTTTGATATCTTCAATTTCAATTCCATCATGAGAACCACAATCGTCCTCACGAATAATAATATCTTGTGAAACATCTACCAATCTTCTTGTCAAGTATCCTGAATCGGCTGTTCTTAGCGCTGTATCTGTTAAACCTTTTCTCGCACCATGGGCAGAAATGAAATATTCTAGTGAATCAAGTCCTTCACGGAAACAAGATTTTACTGGAATTTCAACAGCCTTACCAGAAGTATTAGCCATAAGTCCACGCATACCTGCAATTTGTCTTAACTGGTTCATATTACCACGGGCACCAGATTGCGCCATCATGTAAATTGGATTCAATTCGTCAAAATTATCTTTCATTGCATTTGTAACATCACTTGTTGCTTTTTCCCAAATTTTGATAATTGCATCATAACGCTCGTCGTTTGTAATCATACCTCTTTGATATTGCTTAAAGATATGGTCAACATCGCTATCTGCTTTTGCCAAAATATCTTTTTTTGCCTCAGGTACTGCAACATCCGCAACAGACACTGTAATAGCACCTTTCGTTGAATATTTATAACCAGTCGCTTTGATGTAGTCTAGTACATCTGCTGTTTCAGACAAACCATGTACATTAATACATTTTGAAACAATGGTTCCTAAATTCTTTTTGATAACAGGAAAATCAATTTCCAAATCAAATTCTTTTTCTGGGTCACTTCTATCCACAAATCCCAAATCTTGTGGAATTCCTTGATTATAAATCAAACGACCAACTGTTGTTTCAATTGTCTTTGAACGAATATTTCCATTTTCGTCTTCTTTAAATCTTCTAACCTTTATTTTGCAATGCAAACCAACATCACCATTTTGATAAGCAATCATAGCTTCGTCTTCGTCTTTGAAATACATGCCTTCGCCTTTTTCGCCATCAATTTGAACTGTCAAATAGTACGCACCTAAAATCATATCTTGTGTTGGTACAGTTACTGGTTTACCATCTTGTGGTTTTAACAAGTTATTAACAGACAACATCAAAAATCTAGCTTCCGCAATTGCTTCTGGTGTTAGCGGAACGTGAACAGCCATCTGGTCACCGTCAAAGTCGGCATTAAATGCTGTACAAACAAGTGGATGAAGTTTAATCGCTCTACCTTCTACCAAAATTGGTTGGAATGCTTGAATACCAAGTCTATGAAGCGTTGGCGCACGGTTTAACATAACAGGATGGTCTTGAATTACTTCTTCTAAAATATCCCAAATTTCTGGTCTTTGTTTTTCCACCATTCTTTTTGCATTTTTAATATTATGTGCCAAGCCACGACCTACTAATTCTCTCATAACAAATGGTTTAAATAGCTCTACCGCCATTTCTTTTGGCAAACCACACTGATAAATTTTAAGCTCTGGACCAACTACGATAACAGAACGTCCTGAATAGTCAACTCTTTTTCCTAATAAGTTTTGACGGAAACGACCTTGCTTTCCTTTTAACATATCAGACAATGACTTCAATGCTCTGTTTCCAGCACCAGTCACTGGTCTTCCACGTCTACCATTATCAATCAAAGCATCTACTGATTCTTGAAGCATTCTTTTTTCATTTCTAACAATAATCTCTGGCGCACCTAATTCTAACAATCTTTTTAAACGATTGTTTCTATTAATTACGCGTCGATATAAATCATTCAAATCAGATGTCGCAAAACGACCACCATCTAACTGAACCATTGGTCGAAGTTCTGGTGGAATGACTGGAATAACATTCATAACCATCCATTCTGGCTTATTTCCAGACATTCTGAAACTTTCTACTGTATCTAACCTTTTCACAAGTTTTGCCTTTTTTTGCTCACTTGCTTTGGTAATTTCCTTTTTCAATTTTTCTGCTAATTTCTCAATATCAACCTCTTTTAGTAATTTTTGAATTGCTTCTGCTCCCATTTCAGCTTTAAAAGAACCTCTACCAAACTTTTCCTCTGTTTCATGATATTCTTTTTCGCTAATAACTTGATATTTTTGTAAGTCAGTTGAACCTTTATCTGTTACAATATAAGAAGCAAAATAAATGACTCTTTCCAAGCTTCTTGGCGAAATATCCAAAAGTAAAGCAACTCTACTTGGAATTCCTTTAAAATACCAAATATGAGCAATTGGAGCTGCCAATTCAATATGTCCCATTCTCTCTCTTCTTACTTTTGAAGTTGTTACTTCAACACCGCATCTGTCACAAACAATTCCTTTATATCTCACTCTTTTATATTTTCCACAATGACATTCCCAGTCTTTTGTTGGACCAAAAATTTTCTCACAAAACAAACCATCTTTTTCTGGTTTTAAGGTTCTATAATTAATTGTCTCTGGCTTTTTTACTTCGCCATGTGACCATTCTCTTACTTTATCATCTGAAGCTAAACCAATTTTTAATTTATTAAAAACTTCTAATTCTTCCAATTCTTAACCTAACCCCTCTCGTCTATTTTTGGGTAATTTCAAAATCAACATTTGACTACTTACCACTGCTGTACAATTTATTCTGTCTTAAGCCAAATGGATTTTGAAATTTATTTAATTAATTTCTATTCAATAATATCGTCGTCATTATCTAAATTATCATTTGCCAAATCACTATCAAATAACTCTTCGTTAGACTTACTTTCTAACTCTTTAAAAATCTTATCATCTGGAATATCTTCATCTAATATATTTTCATAAAATTCATCCTCTGATTCGTCTAATTCGCCTTCCGTCATTTCTGCTAATTCTGCATCTGCAAGTTCCTCATCTCCAACAAGTCCTTCTTCTAATTCAACATCACCCTCTTCAGCACTTTCTTTTACAATAATCTCTTCATCCTTATCACTATACAATGTAATGTCTAAGCCTAAAGATTGTAATTCCTTAATCAACACCTTAAATGACTCTGGAATTCCTGGAGCTGGTATATTCTCACCTTTTACAATCGCCTCATACGTTTTTACTCTACCAACCACATCATCTGATTTCATGGTCAAAATTTCTTGCAAAATATATGCTGCACCATATGCTTCCAATGCCCAAACTTCCATCTCTCCAAAACGTTGTCCACCAAATTGTGCTTTACCTCCAAGAGGTTGTTGAGTAACTAATGAGTATGGACCAGTTGAACGAGCATGAATTTTATCGTCAACCAAATGGTGAAGTTTCAACATATACATGATACCAACTGTAATTGGGTGATCAAATGGATCTCCTGTTCTTCCATCATAAAGAACTGTTTTTCCATTTGTCTCTAAACCTGCCATTTCAAGCATTTCTTCAATATCTTGTTCGGTAGCACCGTCAAAAACTGGTGTAGCCATTTTCCAGCCAAGCAATCTTGCTGCTGCACCTAAATGAACTTCAAGCACCTGACCTAAGTTCATACGAGAAGGCACACCTAATGGATTAAGCACAACATCAACTGGCGTTCCATCTGGCAAGAATGGCATATCTTCTACTGGTAAAATTCTTGAAATAACACCTTTGTTACCATGACGTCCAGCCATTTTATCACCAACAGAAATTTTTCTTTTCTGCGCAATATACACACGAATAATTTGGTTTACACCAGGACCTAATTCATCAGAATTTTCTCTTGTATACACTTTGACATCTACAATCGTTCCTGCTTCTCCATGAGGCACTCGAAGGGAAGTATCTCTAACTTCTCTTGCTTTCTCGCCAAAAATCGCACGAAGTAATCTTTCTTCTGCTGTTAGTTCTGTTTCACCTTTCGGCGTTACTTTACCAACCAAAATATCTCCTGGTTTTACTTCTGCACCAATGCGAATAATACCATTTTCATCTAAATCACGTAAAGCATCTTCACCAACATTTGGGATGTCTCTTGTGATTTCTTCTGGACCTAATTTGGTGTCACGACATTCGCAATCATAATCTTCAATATGAATTGATGTCAACACATCTTCTTTGACAAGTCTTTCTGATAACAAAATAGCATCCTCATAGTTATAGCCTTCCCAAGTAGTAAATGCAATTAGCAAGTTTTTACCTAGTGCCATTTCACCTTTATCAGTTGCAGGTCCATCAGCAATGACATCTCCTCTTTTAACGATTTCGCCTTCTTTTACAATTGGACGTTGATTGATACAAGTTGAACCATTTGTTCTTTTGAACTTTCTTAAAGTATAAGTTCTTAATTTTCCTGATTCTTCTTTTACAACAATTTCGTCTCCGACTACTTTTTGTACAACACCATTATCTTCTGCAATGACAACAACACCAGAATCTTTAGCTGCTTTATATTCAATTCCTGTTCCAACCATTGGTGAATCAGTAATCATAAGTGGAACTGCTTGACGTTGCATGTTGGCACCCATCAAGGCACGGTTTGCATCATCATGTTCCAAGAAAGGTATCATTGCAGCACCAACAGACACCAATTGCTTTGGCGAAATATCCACATAATCTACCTTGTTTTTCTCAATTTCTTTAATTTCTTCACGATCTCTAACACGAATTTTGTTGTTTTGCAAAATTCCTTTTTCGTCTACTGGCTCAGATGCTTGTGCAATAATATAATTGTCTTCTTCATCAGCTGTCATATAATCTACTTCATCAGTTACTTTTCCTGTTTCTTTGTCAACTTTACGATATGGTGTTTCAATAAAACCATATTCGTTAATAATGGCAAATGTAGAAAGTGCTGAAATAAGTCCAATGTTTGGTCCTTCTGGTGATTCAATTGGACACAATCTACCATAGTGTGTATAATGAATATCACGAACCTCAAAACCAGCTCTTTCTCTTGAAAGTCCACCTGGACCTAAAGCAGAAATTCTTCTTTTATGGGTCAATTCTGAAAGTGGGTTGGTTTGGTCCATAAATTGTGACAATTGTGAACTTCCGAAAAACTCTCTAACAGATGATGTAATTGGTTTTGTGTTAATCAAACTTTGTGGTGTAACAACATCTAAATCTTGAAGCGTCATTCTCTCACGAACTACTCTCTCTAATCTTGTAAGTCCAATTCTAAATTGATTTTGCAACAATTCACCTACACAACGAATACGTCTATTTCCCAAATGGTCAATATCGTCCACTTTTCCTAATCTTGGTTTTTCTGGTGAAGAAATAATAGTATTATATTCTAAGTTTAATAAATAGTTTACAGAAGCCAAAATGTCCTCTGTTACCACATGTTTTGGAATTAATTCGTCCATTCTTTCTTCCAAAATTTTCTTTAATTCTTTGTCATCTTTAGCATTTTCCAAAATATTTTTCAAAACTTCATAGTTGACATCAACCTTAATTTTTAACTCATCTGCAATTTCAGGATTGATATGTGCCTTGATATCAACAACGCCATTACCAATGACTTTTGCTTTTTTATCTTCAATTTTAACATACACGCTATTAATTCCAGAATTTTGAATTTCGCGTGCCACTTCTCTTGAAATCACTTCATCTTTCTCTACAAGAACTTCACCAGTATCAACATTTGCAATTGTTTCATAAGCAATGTGATTCGCAATTCTATCAGCTAAACATAATTTTTTGTTATATTTGTAACGACCAACTTTTGCTAAATCATAACGTCTGTTATCAAAAAACAAACCATTAAATAAATTGCGAGCAGCATCAACAGTTGGAAGTTCTCCTGGTCTTAATTTTTTGTAAATCTCAATGAGAGATTCGTCTGCTGTTTTGATTGGATCTTTAGCAATGGTTGCTAATAATTTGTCTTCGTCTCCGAAAAAAACCAAGATTTTTTCATCTGTATCTAAGCCCAATGCTCTTAATAAACACGTTACTGGCAATTTTCTTGTTCGGTCAATTCTTACATAAAACACATCATTACTATCGGTTTCATACTCAATCCAAGCACCACGAATTGGCATAATTGTTGCTGTGTACAATTTTTTACCAACTTTATCATAGCTAGAATCATAATAACAACCGGGTGAACGAACTAACTGGCTGACAACAACTCTTTCTGCACCATTAATTACAAATGTTCCACTATCTGTCATTAAAGGAAAATCACCCAAATAAATTTCCTGCTCTTTAATTTCTCCTGTTTCACGATTAATCAAACGTACTTTTACATGCAATCTTGTTGAATATGTCGCATCTCTTTCTTTTGATTCTTCCAATGTATATTTCGTTTTTTCTTCCATATAGTAATCAAAAAATTCTAAGACTAAATTTCCAGAATAATCAATAATAGGCGAAATATCTCTTAATACTTCACCTAATCCTTCTTTGATAAACCAGTCATATGAATCCTTTTGTACTTTCAAAAGATTAGGTATTTCTATAAAATCTCCAATCTTTGAAAACGTCTTACGTACACACTTTTCGTACTCAACATCTTTTACCTTTACCAAAATAAAAAACCACCTTTTCTACTTAAAATTCAGCAGGTAATATATTAATTTTTCCTTAAGTCCCTCTTAAATAAGAAAGTTGTTATTTCACAAATCATATCCCTGCTTAAAAATAGGATTTTTAAAATAGTTCCTTTCTACTTAATTCCTCTTAAGGAGAATTTATATAACGGTTTTGTATAAAATTACTGAATTATTATATATTATTTTTAAAAAATAGTCAAGCTTTTTTTGAAAAAATATGCATAATTATGTTTACAACAACATAATATTATGGTATAATTAACATAATATTAAATATGGAGGAATGCCTATGTCAGAAAAAGAACGGCAGACACTTGCTGCCATCATTCGCTTTTTTTGCCTTGCAAAAACTTATCATGAAAAAAAGATAAGCTGTTTTACTGGCTTATGGTGGGATTGGAAAGATGATCAAGGAAACTTGAGATGTTACGACAGCAAAATCAGGAAATTTAGGTTGCCTGATAAAAAAGGTGAGGAATCGCTTCTCGAATTAGTAGACTTTTTAAAAGAAATTCCTCGCGGTCAAATTGAATATGTAGCAAGCTTCTTCTCAACAACACCTTATGTTGTCAGTTTCTTTGACACAAAAACGAAAATTTTTCGCTCACCATATTAAAGTCCAGAACCGCCACAGGCGCAATTGCTTAGGCGGTTCTGGATTTTTTTATAATTCTTATCAAATTCACAAATTTAATTTATTTTTAACAAAGTATTGACAACCGTAAACAAATATGTTATATATAATTTATCTTTTACGAAAATTAGTTATTTCATGGTAAGTTCTGCCAAATTTTCACAAAGATTTACAATTTAAAAAGGAGGAAACATGAAACAAAAACTTAAAAAAATATTGATAGCTTCTTTAGCAATTTTGCTTTTGAATAGCTCTATTTTTGTGTACTCACAATACCAAAATGAATTACATGGAAAAGGAAAATTGCAAGTTGCATCACCCAAAATTCGTCTTATCTCAAATCCAACTCACCTCGAAGTTCTAGACAAAAATACTTATTTTACGGAATTTCAAGTGCTTAATTATGACGAAAATCAACAAATTAGCAAAGTTAATTTATCTTACAAAATTTCTGTTAAAACAAATCCCATTGATGCTCCACTTAAATTTGAATTATATCAACTTGAATCTGGTAATACTGAAGTAAAAACAGATTTGACAAATTCATTTTCAATAAAAGCTAATGAAAAACAAGAACATTTGTATAAACTAGGAATTTGCTATGATTTATCTGACACAATGCTAGAAGACGATACAGAAGTTTTTATAGAACTAGAAACATTACAAACTATTTAGGAGGAAAAATGAAAAAATTTTATATTTTTATTTTAATACAAATTTTTATTTTGTGCCATTTTACAAATTCGTATGCCAAATATATACCAAATTGTTCGGCCAAGCTATTTCATATTGACTATTTTGATGAAGACCCATCAGTCAATAAACCAGCCACTATTTCTGGCAAAATCACAACTGAAAATATGTATGGCATACACAAATCTTTAGTTACTCTTTACAAAACCTCTGACACCAGTCACACACAGCCAATTTCACAAATTGAAACAAATGAAGATGGAACTTTTAGTTTTACTGTTACTGATATAACCCTGTATGATATTGTCGTTTCTAAAATAGGTTACTTAAATTATACTGTGCTTGAAATTAAATTACGATCTGGTAGAACGATTATACTGCCTGATTATAAGCTAATTGTGGGAGATTTTGTACCAACTGGAAAAATTGATATACAAGACTGGATTCAAATGTTAATTCAGCAAGATGAACCTATGAATAGTAGCAATGCACATTTTGATGTTAATGGTGATGGCATCATTAACAAAACAGATAGCGATATTGTAAAAGGAAATTATTTAAAAGTAGCAGAAACTGTTATTTGGTCAAAATAAAAAGAGCATTTTACTGCTCTTTTTTATTTTTAATCGTTGTTTTCATCATCTTTAACAGGTGCCTCTACTGGACAAACCCCTGCACATGTTCCACATTCTATACATACTTCTGGGTCTATCTTAAACTTGTCATCTCCCTTTGAAATACAACTTACTGGACATGCTCCTGCACATGTTCCACAACTTATACATTTATCTGTTATTTTATAGGCCATTTTTTCTCCTCCTTTTTCGTTTATCTTTCTTTCATTATACCAAATTTTTTTAAAATGTCAATCACTTTTTAAGAACTTAAAGAATTTTCGAATGTAGTGTTACAATTGATGTAGGAAAAGATAAGTAATTTAACTTATCAATTCTTACATTATTTTTTTG
>CATLEX010000056.1 GCA_949927455.1 uncultured Clostridia bacterium | reverse complement strand
ATTTTTCTGCATTTAATTCAAAATAATCTAACAATTCTTCTGCTTTTCCAGATCTTCCAAAAATATCTTTCATTCCTAGTCGAATTAATTTGGCTGGATATTCCTCTGTTAAAACTTCTGCAATCGCTGTCCCTAAACCACCAATCACACTATGGTCTTCAATTGAAATTAATTGCTTCGTTTCCTTAGCACATTTTATAATCGTTTCTTTATCAATTGGCTTAATCGTATGAATGTCTACAACTCTAACATATTTTCCCTCTTGCTCTAGCATTTCCTTTGCTTCTAATGCTCTTGATACCATAATTCCTGTGGCAAAAATCGTAGCATCAGTACCATCTCCATGTACAACAGCTTTTCCAAACACAAAATTCTTTTCCTCATAAATCACTGGACTAGCCAATCTACATAATCGAATATAAACTGGACCTTCCGTTTTAGATGCCTCTTCTACCGCCCACTTTGTTTGCAAATCATCCGATGGGCACATTACTTTCATATTTGGCAAACCTCGCATCAAACCAATATCCTCCAATATTTGATGTGTTGCGCCATCTTCTCCAACTGTAACTCCAGCATGTGTTCCTGCTATTTTAACATTCAAATTGGGGTAACAAATACTATTTCGAATTTGGTCGTAACTTCTACCAGTTGCAAACATCGCAAAAGTTGCCGCAAATGGAATTTTTCCACAACTTGCTAAACCTGCCGCAGTTGACATCATATCTTGTTCTGCAATTCCCATATCAAAAAAGCGTTCTGGAAATTCCTTTGCAAAAATACTCGTTTTTGTTGCAGCCGATAAATCCGCATCTAGAACAACCATTTTTTCATTTTCTTTTCCTAATTCTGCCAAGCTTTCTCCAAAACTTTGACGCGTTGCTATTTTTATATCTTTGTTCATTTATTTTCCTCCTATTACTCAATCTCCATTAATTCCTATTTAAAATATTCTTCGCTTATTAATGGAATAATACTTATTGCTGGTTCTTCATATGGATGTATTTTTCTTAATTCCTGAATTACTTTTTTTACAATACCAATATCACATTCAACTTCTAGTTTTTCTTCCTCAACAAATTCTAATTTATTTTTTTCTCCAATATATGGAGTAGCACTATCCATTGGTTTAAAAGTTCCAATACATTTTGTAGCTATCGAACAATCTGTATAATTTCCTATTGTTCCTGCACCTACTTGACATATTGCATTTCTTAGTTCTTGCAAATTTTCACTTGGAATCGTAACAGTTATTTTTACTTTCTCAATATCTATGTTCATATATTTCTCCTTAATTCGCTTCGCTCAAACACCTAACTTAACTCTTCCATTGCTCTCTCATATTCTTCTTTTTTTGGTGCTTTTCCATGCCAACCAGCTTGATTTTCCATAAAAGAAACGCCTTTTCCTTTTATGGTTTTTGCAATAATTGCTGTTGGTTTGCCTTTTACATTCCTTGCTTTTTCAAAAGCATCTAAAATTTCTTCCACACTATGTCCATTAATATTAATAACATGAAAGCCAAAACTTTTAAACTTTTCGTCAATTGGCACAGAATTCATAACTTCTGTAATTTTTCCATCAATTTGCAAATTATTATAATCCACAATCGCACATAAATTATCTAATTTGTAATGACTAGCCGTCATCGCTGCTTCCCAAATTTGCCCTTCTTCAATTTCACCATCACCCATAATACAATAAACTCGATAATCTTTTTGATCCAATTTTCCAGCTAACGCCATCCCATTTGCAGCTGACAAACCTTGTCCTAAAGAACCTGTTGACATATCTACTCCTGAAATTTTTTTCATATCTGGATGTCCTTGCAAAATACTGTTAATTTTACGAAAACCTTTTAAATCTTCTTTTGGAAAAAATCCTCTTTCAGCTAAAGTAGCATATAGTGCAGCAGAAGCATGTCCTTTTGACAAAATCAATCTGTCTCGATTTTCGTCTTTTGGATTACTCTCATCTATTTTCATTTCTGAAAAATACAAACAAGTCAGTAAATCCACACATGACAAAGCTCCTCCAGGGTGACCTGAAGAAGCCTCATATATCATCTCAACAATATTCCTTCTAATATTTAACGCTTTGTTTTGTAAATTCTCCATTCTTTTCTTCCTCTCTTCCTACGTAATATTGTTAAAGAAATATTTAATTGCTTTAACAATAATGAAAACTTCGTTTTCTTTTTCTATTATTTTATATTCGAATAAATTTTTGCTTTCATAAAAATTTTCACAATAACCTTGTTATTGTTTCGAGTAAATTTTTATTTCCATAAAAATTTTCACGAATTTTATAATAATCCTACAATAAACAACCAACCAATTCCGTATCCCCAAAGTGGAATATTTTTTGCAAAAAATAAACTCCAATTCCAGAAATTACGTCCAGTCTCTTTTACATTATTCCAACTAAAAATATCTATCAATTTTGTTCCAAAAATAGTCACATTTGTCAAATCAATACCAAGTCCAAAAACATTACTTAAATCTATTTCCCAGCCTAAAATATTAATGATATTTGTTTTATCAGGTAATGTTGTTTCAATAGAAATATGGTAACTTTCAATATTGTTTGCTTTAAATTTTATCTGAAAATGTTTTTGTTCATTTGGTTTCATATTCGCAATTTCTATATATTCTGTATCTGCTAACAAATCTTGCTCATTATACAATTCTATTTTTAAGTAACATTTATTAATCAGAACATTTGTTGAATTCATCAAGTCAAAACTCATATAACCATTGACATTACAAGCTTTTGCTGACATGTTTTCCATTGTAAAATAATTACCTGTTCTATTATAATATCCATCAAATTCTCCATTAATTTTTGAATACATAGCAAGTAATAATCCATTTTCCAATAAAATAGATAGTGCAAAAAATCCCACAATCAATAAGGCATATATGAGAAATGTCTTCATTCTATCCATAATTTTCCCCTTTTGGTCTATTTTTTAGTATAAATAATCTTCTGGATTTAGTGGTGTTCCATTTTGTCTAATTTCTAAATGCAAATGTGGTCCTGTTGAATTTCCAGTCGAACCTACTGCTGATATAACTGTACTACAATCTACTTTTTGCCCAACACCTGCGTAAATTTCACTACAATGTGCATAATATGACTCGATTCCATTTCCGTGGTTAATAATAACTAAGTTTCCATAAGAGCCTTTCCTTTGCGCACAAGTAACAGTTCCTGGTGCAATTGGGGTAATTGGTGTTCCTTTTGATGTCGCAATGTCAAGTCCTGTATGACGTCCTGAACGAATGGAACTTCTACTACCATATCTTGACGTGATACTACCACTAACAGGTCTTGCTAAATTAATTCCAGCAATTGTCCCAACATTTTGTACTGTTTTAGTTGAAATTATTTTCTTTTTAGCATCTTCTTCTACTACTTTACGCTTTGCTTCTTGCTCATTATTATAAGCTGTAATTTTAGCTACTTTAAAAGTATTTAAAATACCAGATGCCTCTTCTGTTGACTGCAACTGCAAATCATCTGTGTATTCTTCAATAATTCCTATATTTAAACCAATCATATCTGCATCAACATCTGATTTTAACGATTCTACTATATTTTTAGCTTCCTCTTCTGTGGCAACCGAAGTCTTTTTCTCTCCATCAACAGTTACTGCATAAGTTCTATATGTTGTCTTTACTGTTGATTCTAGAGCTAGTAAAATCTCTTTTTCTTCTGTTTGTTTGTCCCTATTAATCAGTTTTAATTCATATTTTGGAAATGTTGTTTTCTCTTTAAAAGCTACATTTCCTGTAACATTTTCTATAAAATTTTGATATTCTAATTCTAAATTATCTTTATTTTCAATATAACCTAACTTTTCACCAAATAATTCTACCTCATAGGCTGGTTTATATTTTATCCATACTACACTTCCTATGATTATGGCTCCAAATATTGTTACTTCTAGGGCTTTTGCTATTTCTTTTGTGTAATATTTTACCCATCTTAATAAAATAAACTTCACTCCTTTTCTATCGCTGTTTCAGCACAAATATATATTTATTATACCACATTTTCTCAAATCTTGCAATTCATATTTTGTGGTTTTAACCTATTTTTTGCATTTTTTTGTAAAATTATACTTTATTTTTATTGGATTTTTTTGCCATTACTCTATTTTACTATATTTTTCTTTGTTTTTCTCGTTTTTACAGCCCCTATATCTTTTAATTTAACTTCATAGACAATAATTTGCTAATTCCTTTTTCTTCCATGGTTATTCCATAAACTGTATTGGCTACTTCCATAGTTCCTTTTCTATGTGTAATGACTAGAAATTGTGTTTTTCCACATAATGTTTTCAAATACTCTGCAAATCTTGCCACATTTACATCATCTAGTGCTGCTTCAATTTCATCTAATGCACAAAATGGTGATGGATTAATTTTTAAAATTGCAAATAATAATGCAATTGCAATAAATGCTCTTTCTCCACCAGAAAGTGACTCTAAATTAGGAATTGTTTTACCTGGTGGTTGCACTTTAATTTCAATTCCTCCCTCTAGTACCTTTTCCTCATTTTCTAACACCAATTCTGCTGTGCCACCACCAAATAATTCTTTAAATACTTCATTAAAATTTCTGTTAATAATTTTAAATTGTTCTTTAAATTGTTTTTGCATGGTATCTATCATATCTTGAATTACTTTTTTCAATTTATCCATTGAATTTTCTAAATCTAATCTTTGTTCACTTAGGAAATCATATCTTTCTTTTGCTTCTTTATAACGAGCAATTGAATCCATATCCACACTTCCTAAATCACGAATTTCACTTCTTAAAATAGTTACTTGTTTTTGAACGTCATTTGGGTTTTCAATTTTTTCGACTTCTCCTACATTATTTGGGGTAAGTTCATATTCTTCCCACATTTTATTAATAATTTGATTTTGCTCTAAATCCATCTTCGATTTTTTTACTTCTAATTTTGTGATTTGTGACTTTATTTCTTCTACTTTACTACTTTGTTCTTCACTTTCTTGTTCTAATATTTTTAATTTTTCATTTTTCTGTGTTCTTTCATTTTTTAAATGTTCCACTTTTTGCGTGGCTTCTTCTACTTCTTTTTCAAATGTTATAATTTGATTTTTTAACTCTTCAATTTTAGTATTTAATACTTGATTTTCTATTTCTACCTTTTTCATCAAATCTTTTTTTGTTTCTATTGCTTGTTTATTATTTTGCATATCTTGCTCAATTCGATTTACCATTTCATCAACTGATGCTTCTCCTTCATCAAAAGAAGAAACTGATATTTTTAAATTTGTTATTTGATAATTTAAATCATCTATATATTTCTGATTATCCTTATTTAAATTAGTAAATTCTTCTATTACACTCGTTAGTTCATTATTTTCCTTCTCTATTTTATTCACTTGTACATCAAATTGTTCCTGTTTTTGCAAATTTTCTTGTTTTTCTTTTGCATTTGTTTCTAAATCTTCTCTTAAACCTGCCAATTTACGTTCTAATTTTTCAATCTCTAAAGTAAGGTTTTCCTGTTTTTGCTTTTGCGTTGCATATAAAATTTCAATTTCTTGAAAGTCTTTTTGTTTCTGTTCAAAAGAATTTAGAATTTCTGTAATACTCATTTCATATGTCTCTTTTTCTCTTTTCAAAGTTTCCATTTTCTTTTCTAATTCTTTTAACTCTAACTCTAGTTTTTTAATCTCATTTTCTCTTCCTAAAATATTACTCGTCTTTGGAGCTACGGAACCACCTGAAATCATACCTGATGGATTAATGATATCACCACCAATTGTCACAATTTTAAAACTATATTTATTTTTCTTTGCCAAGCTAATCGCAGAATCCATATTCTCAACAATAACCGTTTTGCCTAATAAATTAAAAATAATCCCTTCATACTCTTTATCTGCCTTTACCAAATCAGAAGCAATTCCAATATAACCTTGAATACCAGTAGCATTGATATTACTTAATTTATGTCCTTTCACAGAATGAATTGGTAAAAAGGAAGCTCGTCCCATTTTATTTTCTTTCAAATAATTTACTAATTTTTTAGCATCTTCTTCTGTATCTGTAACAATATTCTGAAGACTTGCTCCTAATGTCATTTCAATTGCCGTTTGATATGTTTCCTCTACAGAAATAAGACTTGCTACTACACCATGAACACCTTTTGAAAGTTCTTGATTATTTTCCATGGCTTTCATTAAATTTTTGACACTTTTACTATAACCTTCTTTTTCCTTCTCCATTTCAATTAAAAATTTACATCTGGATTCTTTCATACGATATTCGGACTGATATGTATTCATTTTATCATCAAATTCTTTTAACTTTATCTGACTTTCTTCTCTTTTTTGTTTTATGTCTTCCAAATTATTAGCTAACTCATTTTTCTTTTTCTCGATTTCATAAAATTGTTTTGCAAAATCTTCTTTCTTGTTACGTGAGGCATCTAAATCAGAAATTGTATCTTGAATTTGATTTTTTAAATGACTTTCTTGCTTTGTCAAATTCTCGAAATTTGCTTGCTCTAAAGCTTTATCATTCAAAATCTCATATCTCTTATCCACGTTTTCCTCTACTTTTTTCTTTTTATCTTCCACTTCAAGAGCCTTCTCAGAAAGCGTTTGACTATATTTTGCAAGTTCGTCTTCTTTTTCCTTTAATTCTTTTTCATACTTTTCTCGATTTACCAACATATCTTCTTTACGTTCTAATTTCTGAGTTTTTTCCTCTTGTAACTCTGTATTTTTTTTCTCTAATTCTTCAACATCAGTTTTATAATTTTCACTATTTGTCACATTGTTTGAAATTCTCTCTTGATTAATTCCAATTTCGCTATTGATTTGTTCTTTTTTATTGGATACCTCAAACCCAGTATTTTGAATTTTCTCAATTTCCTCTATTAACTTATCAATGTTCTCTTTTAACACTTCTTTTTCTGTTTGAATATGATTAGATTTTTCCTCTTCTTTTACTTTTTGCGTCTCAAAAATATCCATATTTTCTTCTAGCTCTTTTATTTTCCCTTTAAATTCCTCAATATTATGAACAAACAAACCAATTTCAATCTTTTTTAATTCTTCCCTCAAATCCAAAAATTTCTTTGCTTTTTCTGACTGGTTTTTTAGTGGATTTAAGTTTGTTTCTAACTCTGTAATAATATCATTTATGCGAAGCAAATTTAATTTTGTATTCTCTAGCTTCTTTTCTGATTCTTCCTTTCTTTTTCGATATTTTATAATACCTGCAGCTTCCTCAAAAATATGTCTTCTATCTTCCGATTTG
Organism: uncultured Clostridia bacterium; assembly: GCA_949927455.1. GTDB lineage: Bacteria > Bacillota > Clostridia > TANB77 > CAG-508 > Scatovivens. The sequence continues at coordinate 3,788 of CATLEX010000056.1, read as the reverse complement.
TTACTCAAAATTTCAGCAATTTTTCCTTGCCCAATAATCGAATAACCATCTTTTCCAATACCAGTATCCATAAACAATTCTTGAATATCTTTCAGACGACAAGGTGTTTTATTGATAAAATAGCCAGATTCTCCACTTCTATAAATTTTTCTTGTGATAATTACTTCATTATATTCAATTGGCAACTTTCCATCTTGATTATCAAAAACAAGTGAAGCTTCTGCAAACCCCAATGATTTTCTATTTTGCGTTCCCACAAAAATAATATCTTCTACTTTAGAACCACGCAAAGCTTTCATACTCTGCTCGCCTAAAATCCATCGAATGCAAGCTGAAATATTACTTTTTCCTGAACCATTTGGGCCAATTACAGTCGTAATTCCCGGCATAAACTCCAAAACTGTTTTATCGGCAAAAGATTTAAACCCATACATTTCTAATCTTTTTAAATACATATCATTTTCCTCTTTTAATCTAATTCTCTTTTGGTACTAATTTCTTTTTATCTCCCATATATTTCCACAAAACCTCTGGAATATCAACACTTCCATCTTGGTTGTAATGATTTTCCAAAAACGCAATTAACATTCGAGGAGGTGCCACAACTGTGTTATTTAATGTATGTGGCAAATAATTTCCTTTTTCACCTTTTACTCGAATACCTAATCTTCTACTTTGTGCATCTGTCAAATTAGAACAGCTTCCTACCTCAAAATATTTTTGTTGTCTTGGGCTCCATGCTTCCACATCCACACTTTTTGCCTTCAAATCTGCCAAATCTCCACTACAACACTCCAATGTTCTGACTGGAATATCCAAACTTCTAAATAACTCTACTGTAAATTGCCACATTTTATCATACCATTCATAACTTTCCTCAGGTTCACAAACAACAATCATTTCTTGCTTCTCAAACTGATGAATTCGATATACACCACGTTCTTCAATTCCGTGTGCGCCTTTTTCTTTTCTAAAACATGGAGAATAAGAAGTCATTGTATATGGTAAATTTTCCTTTCTTAACATTTGACCTTTAAATTTTCCAATCATAGAATGCTCACTTGTTCCAATCAAATACAAATCTTCTCCTTCAATTTTGTACATCATGGCATCCATTTCCTCAAAACTCATAACTCCAGTCACAACATCACTTCGTATCATAAAAGGAGGCACACAATACGTAAAACCTTTCTCAATCATAAAATCACGTGCATATGTGATAATCGCAGAATGAAGCCTCGCTACATCACCTATCAAATAATAAAATCCATTTCCTGCTACTCTACGTGCACTATCTAAATCAAGTCCCGCCAAACGTTCCATAATTTCTGCATGATAAGGAATTTCATAATCTGGCACGACTGGCTCACCATATTTTTGCACTTCCACATTTTCGCTATCGTCTTTTCCAATTGGCACAGAGTTATGCATCATATTTGGAATTTTCATCATAATATCTGTGACCTTTTGGCTATACTCATTTTCCAATTTTTCATTTTGTTCAAGTTCACTATTAATTGCATTCACTTTTGCTTTAATTTCTTCTGCTTCAACCTTTTTCCCATTAGCCATCAAATTTCCAATTTCTTTACTTAAATTGTTTCTTTGGCTACGAAGTTCATCACCTTTTACAATTAATTCTCTACTTTTTTTATCCAATTCCAAAACTTCATCTACCAAATCTAATTTGTGCATCTGAAATTTCTTTTTTATATTTTCTTTAACTGCCTCTGGCTTTTCCCTTAAAAATTTAATATCAATCATAATTTTCTCCTCCTTTTTACTTTGTCAAATCTTTTTGTAAATCTTCACACAATTCAAAACGATGTTTCTGACCAGTGATATTATCTGGACGCTCTGGAATTTCTTCTACAAACATCTTCTCACGTCTTACCCAAATTCCGCTATCTTCTCTATCATAAATTGGTTTATAAACAACCACTCTTTCCTTCGTTTCCGAATCTAAAGCAACATCTTCTACAAAATAATAATTTCCTTTAAAATGACGATACACCTTCCCAATTTTTACTTTTTCCATCAAATTTACCTCCTTTTTTATACAAAAAACGCCCCATGAAAAAACTTCAAGGGCGTTTTATCTACGCGGTACCACCTTAATTTATCACTTTACCATTGCTATAACCTGCAACCACTCGGTCTGGTTTACCAGAAAGCGTCACTTGAGTAGATTTCATAAAACGTTTTATTTGCTCTCACCAACCGCAAACTCTCTTAAGAAAACAATTTTATTACTTAGTTCAAGTTCCAATGCTTTTTATATGATAGAAAATATCTCTGATATTTCTATAAGATATAGGTGAGCAAAATTTCTCACGCTTTTTATTTATTATAAATCAACATTTTTTATTTGTCAAGAAATTATGATTTAATTTCCAACTTCTTTTTAATCATTTTTAAAGCCTTTTCTCTAGGCACAACAATCACATGCTCACAACCGCAAACATTTAAACTTAAAATCTACTCCCACACGTGTAATTTCCCATTTTTTACTACCACATGGATGTTGTTTCTTCATTTCAATTTGATCACCAATTTGATATTCCATTTTCACCTCAATATTCTTTAATCTTATTTTTAAGAAAAAAGCCACACAGATTTAGTTTTAATTACAACCATAACCTGTGCAGCCTCTACCTATTTTTTCTCTCGTGGCGAATACCTATCACCTATCGAAGGAATTGGGCATTGATTTTGCTGATATCTGTGACAGTTTTTTCCACATTTACCAGCAAAAATCATTCTCCGACACTCATCGGTTCTCTCATTCTTTTTATCTTTTGTCATTCTATCACCCCCACGCCTAAACTCTATAATATGCTTATTATACTATAAATTTACATAAATTACAAGAGGTTGTAACTATTTTTATTTACAAAAGTAGTTACGTTTCGACAGTTTTCTACATTTCCCATCTTCCGAAAATTCCGCAAGGCAGTACTAACTCTGAATTTTTCATTGGCAGACCTACTTCCCCAGAAGTAATTCTGCCTTTTTTCAAATTCAATTTTAGACGTAAAATATTTTCTAAAACTTTTGAAGAAATTCCTGTTGTATAAGAATTTATCAAAAAAAATAGTGGTTTGCTTGATAAAACCTGCACACATAAATCTACTAAATCAGCAATTTGATTTTCAAACTGCCACACTTCACCATTTTTTCCTCTGCCATAAGAAGGTGGATCCATAATTATCCCATCATATTTATTTCCTCTTCTAATTTCTCTATTTACGAATTTTACAACATCATCTATAATAAAGCGAACTGGCTTATCTGCTAATTTAGAAGATGCTACATTTTCCTTTGCCCAAGTCGTCATACCTTTAGAACTATCCACATGACATACTGCTGCTCCTGCTGATAAACAAGCTACAGTTGCTCCACCTGTATATGCAAACAAATTCAAAACCTTTATTTCTCTCTTACTCGATTTTATTTTGTTAATCATCCAATCCCAATTAACAGCTTGCTCTGGGAAAAGCCCTGTATGTTTAAATCCCATTGGCTTAATATTAAAAGTTAAATTTTTATAACGCACTTGCCATGCTTTGGGCATTTTCTTTTTAAATTCCCAAGAACCTCCTCCTGTTTTGCTTCTATGATAAGTTGCATTGATTTCTTTCCATTTGTCTGGATAGCTTTTATCTTTCCAAATAATTTGTGGATCTGGACGAATTAATTTCACATTTTTCCACACTTCCAATTTTTCTCCATCAGCCATATCTAATATTTCATATTCTTGCCAATTTCTTGCTACTTCCACTGCCTTC
>CATLEX010000055.1 GCA_949927455.1 uncultured Clostridia bacterium | reverse complement strand
ATGAATTAGAATTTTTTGCAAATGATGAAATATATGCAAAAATTTTTGAGCGATTAAAAAAGGATAATTATTCTTCAAATTCTATAATAACCCTTTCAAGTACAATGAAAAATGATATGTTCTCTAACTTGGATTTGTCAAAATTTGAATTTATTTATGATGTTACCAAAAATAATGAAAGCCACCAAATGTACAGCAAATTTAGAACAAATTATGCGAGCACTCATTTGTTGACATTAGATTTTATCTTAAATAAAGAGCAGTTTGCTTTAAAATCAGACGAAATTGTCAACCGTTATGTTGGAACAAATACAAAAAATATGCAAGATTTAATGGCTAAATTATTTAACAAGAAGATTGATGATGTGGTTTTGAAAAAATTAAAAAACTTTGTACTTGAGCGTGAATTCATAGATTTCAAAACGCTTGCAAAAGAAAAGGGAATATATGATTATGCAAAGATTTTAGAAAATAATACAAAGGCTGAAAATATTTCTAAAAAAGAAAATGTGATTATAAACTTAAATTCAGAGCAAGTTTTAGCAACTGAGTATACCATTTCATTTAACAAAAATGAGACAAGCCAATTGTTAAATGAAATATCACAAAAAGTTAAAAATGATGATAAAATAATTCCTGAATTAGTAGTCACGAACATTCAAAATTTTGAAGAAGATAATGAAATTTTGGAATATCAAGATAATGATACTTTTGTGCAAACAAGTGCAGAAGAAAATAATTTTGAATCTTCGATTGTTGTGTGGGGCGAGAATACGACTATAAAAAATACTACAACAGAACCTCAAAATACAGTTGAAAATACAACCAATACATCGCAAAATCAAAATGTAACGAATGAAACACAAAATGCCGTTTCTAATAATACGACAATTTTGCAAAATACAACTAATACGATTGAAAACACAGTTATTCCGCCAAGTATAGATAGGCAAGAAGAACCACAACCACAGCCGAATGAAAGTCAAGACCAATCACAACCACCACAAGAAAATAGTAATCAAACAAATAATCAGCAGCCAATTAATGAAGACGAAAATCTAAGACCACAAGGATTTATACAAGTAAATGAAAACGAGGAGAAAAACGAAAATGGTGACTTTTTAATTGGTGAAAATTTAGGACAAACACTAGATAATTTAGTGAAATTGTCAACTAAGATAGATTGGAAAAGTTATTTATTTACAGGAGCTAGAGCCAATTTTTCGCAAGATGAAATGGTAGCACAAGTACAAAATCTTTTAACAGAGCTGATGAATGAAAATAGCAGTTTGGCAATAAAAGTATATATTAGTGAAAATGAATTAATTAAAATGAATTTTGAAATGTTAGAACCACAAAAAAGTTTTGATATTGAAATTGTTTCTAAAAGTGAGAATGAAAAATATTTGAATATATCGGTTTTAGAAGGTCAAACGAGTGAGGCAAAAGGATATACAGTAAATTTGTATAAAAATAGTGCAGATGCCGATGTAAAAAACAGTATTAATATTAACAAAATTGAAAAAGGGAAAATAACGCAAAAAACAATATTGAATTTAGAAACAAAGGGAACTGTCAATTCGAAAAAATTTACAACAGAAATTGATTTTAGTTATTCGGATAATAACGGAGAGTTTAAACTAAATACAAATCATGCATTAAATTTTGAAGTACCAGTAGAAGTAGATGAATTAAATGATGAGAATTGTTTGTTTTTAGATACATTATCAGAAGAGCAGTTGCCTTTGATTAAAGAAGAAATTAAGCAAAAGATGATAGAAGTTTTAAGTGCTAAAAATAGAAATTTGAATATTATGGATATCAATCATTTTAATTCTATTGTGCAACAAACACAGCCGCAAGAAACGCAAGAAACAAATGATGATGCAAAATTCGAGGCAAGAGATGCACTTATTCAAACAGTAGCCAATAAAATGAGAGATTATCAAAATGAAGGTAGAGAACTTCAATTGCAAGATTTGGAAGGATTAGAGATTCCAGATTATTCGGTAGAAATCTCAATTAATTCTAATTTGGCAATTATTGTAGTTAATGGATATCGTTTTACATTAGATGCAGATTTTAATTTGTCAGACTCTTAAATTAAGGAATAAAAAATATGAAAAAAGTAGTAAAAATAAGTGTAATAGTAGTATGTATTATCATTATAATGATGGCAATTATTATGGTCAAAAATAGAAATAATGAAGCAAATGGAAATGTTTCTAATATGGGACTGGTTTTAGAGCATAATGGAAAAACGTATTATAATAAATATGAAAAAGGAATTTTTGCGGTAAAAGGAGATAAAGAAATACAATTAACTGATGAAACCGCATATTCACTTGCTTTTTATGAAGATAAAATTTATTATATGACAGTAGCAGATTTTAATCAAGTGATGATAAAATCAGTTGATATAAAAAGTGGAAATATCCAAAATATTGCTACTATTTATACTTCTATTAGTAAGTTTTTTGTAGAAGGAAATGCAATTTATTATTTTACTAATAATGTTCAAAATGGTATTTGTAAAATGGATTTAAATGGGCAAAATGAAACTATATTGATTACTGGAAATATACCAGATTTTCAAGTGGATAAAAAGGAGATTTTTTATATTGATGAAGAAAATCGAATTTGCAAATTTATGCTTAGTAGTGGAAAAAATATAGTTCTGAATGAGAATGCTAAAGCTAAGAAAATACAAGTAGTAGAGCATTGGATTTATTTTTATAATGAAACTGAAAATTCTTTGTTTCGTTTGAATAAAAACGGAAAAAAAATGGAGCTTGTTTCTGTTTTGGTAAATCATGAGATTTATAATGTATGTGGAAAATATGTGTACTATTATGATAAAAATACTTCTAAAATAGCTAGAATGCAATTGAAAAAAAGCAATAAATGTGAAAATATTGTGGATATTAGTGTTTTAAAAACAAGGATTAATTTAGCAGGTGATGTTTTATATTATTTGGATAAGAGTAGTGATGACTCGCAGAATTATCAAATTCGAAGAGTAAAGATAAATGGGGATAAAATGCAAGATGTACAATATTGAAAATAGGAGATAAATATGGAATTAGGTACTATTGTTTATAATAATGAAATCTATAATTTAGATTATATGACAGCAATAGAAGTTTCAGAGCTTTTAAATCTCGTACAAAAAAATAAAAATAAAGAAAATGTTATTTTGTCTGCAAAATTAAGATGCGTACAAACGAATAAAATTTCTAATGAACTAATTAATCAAAAAGTGAATTTTCAACTTAATTCTATGAAAACAAGTATGCTTAATATTAATTCAAAATTTACAGAAAAGTCAAAGAATTATGATAAAATAAATGAGGAAATGTTAGATTCTCTTAAATGTTTTGAAGAGGTTTTAAGACAGTTTGCAGATAGTTTTGACCGTAAAATGCAACAATTTATTTATAAGCAATTAGAACTAGAATTAAAGTTGTTAGCAGCTATTTGCGAGGAGCAAATAGAACCAAAAAAGATAAAACAGAAAAAAAGTGAAGATAATACAAATGTTGAAACTAAATTAAAAAAAGAAATGAAAGTGCTGATTAAGAAAAGAAAAAGTTTAGCAAAACACAAGGAAGATGAAATTTTTTCTGCTATGGAAGTGGGAAATAAAGCTATTGGAGTGACAGTAAAAAAACGTAGACGATTGAAAAATATACCAAAGTTTTTTAGTTATAAATTTAATCCTTATAGAGTGATACAAAAAAATGTAATAGAACCATTTAATCAAAGAATAGATGAATTTAAAGTAAATCAGTTAAAAAAAGTAGATGGAAAATCTAAAGAATTTGATTTTGATAAAATTGCAACCAAAATAGACGAGATTGCAAAAAATTAAATTTTTTTGAAAAAAGTATTGACAAATTGTCCAAAAACGTTTATACTATTAATTGTCTTGACTAACGAAAGTTAGTAAGATATTACAAAAGATGGGCTATTAGCTCAGGTGGTAGAGCACTTGACTTTTAATCAAGTTGTCCCGCGTTCGAGTCGCGGATAGCTCACCAACGAATATATTATAATTACAGATATATTCGTTTATGGCCCCTTGGTCAAGCGGTTAAGACATCGCCCTTTCACGGCGGAGACATGGGTTCGATTCCCGTAGGGGTCACCACTTTTGTAATTGCCACTTTAGCTCAGCTGGTAGAGCAACTGACTTGTAATCAGTAGGTCGTCCGTTCGATTCGGACAAGTGGCTCCAAGAATACCAAACCATATAAGGTTTGGTATTTCTTATAAAAACGATGATATTTTAATCCTATTATAAAAATGCGCCATTAGCTCAGTTGGTAGAGCAGCAGACTCTTAATCTGATGGTCGGAGGTTCGACTCCTCTATGGCGCACCAAATGATTTTAATCAAACTTTTACATATTCCAGCCACCATTTATTTCAATAATTTGTCCAGTTGTATATTCGTCTTCCATTAACCATTTTACACATTTTGCAATATCATTTGGAGTTCCTATTTTGGCAAGAGGAATTTCTTTTTTGACTTCTTCATAATCCACATTTTTATTCATATCTGTATCAATTGCTCCTGGAGCAATTGAGTTAACTCGAATATGAGAAAGTGCTAATTCTTTAGCTAGACTTTTTGTTAAGCCATCTATGCCTGCTTTACTACAAGAATAATGGGCTTCACAAGAACCTCCAATTCTGCCAAAAATTGAAGAGATATTAATAATACAACCTGATTTTTCATGTAGCATATATTTTATAACTTCTTGACTACAACAAAAAACAGAATATAAATTATTTTGTATGATCCAATTCCAATCTGCATCTGTAATATCTGTAAACAATTTTGTTTGGTCAACTCCTGCATTATTGATTAATACATCAATTTTTCCATATTTGTTAATCGTAAAGTGAATCATATTTTGAACATCTTGTCTTTTGGAAACATCACATTTAAAAATATCAATATCCAAACCTGCTTCTTTTAATTCATTTTGTAAATGAAGTGCTGCTTCAGATGATTGATTATAATTAGCAATTACATGATTTCCGTCTTTTGCAAGTGTTTTTGCTATTTCTCGTCCGATTCCGCGTGATGCACCTGTTACAATTACAACTTTTTGGCTCATATTTTCCTCCAATATTATCATCATAACATAAAAGAAATGTTTCGTCAATTTTGAATTGACAAACTTACCTTAAAATAATATAATAAATAAAAATTAAGGAGGAATTTTAGTATGAAACATGTATTAAATGCAAAACAATATGATAGAGAAAGTTTAGAAAAATTATTTGAACTGACTGACGATATTCAAAAAAATCCTATAAAATATTCAAAAAAATTAGATGGAAAAATTGTTGCTGTTATGTTTTATGAACCTAGTACGAGAACGAGAATGTCTTTTCAAACAGCGATTTTAAGATTAGGAGGACAATACATAGCAACAGAAAATGCGGCTTCAAATTCTTCAGGAAAAAAAGGGGAAACATTGCAAGATACAGTTAAAATTTTGCAAGGTTATGCAGACGCAATTGTAATTCGACATTCAAGTGATACATGGCCAGAGGAAGCAGCTCAAATTGCAACTGTTCCAATTATAAATGGTGGTGCTGGAAAAGGAGAACATCCAACACAAGCATTGCTTGATTTGTACACAATTCGAGAATATAGAAAGTCAATTGATGGTGTGAAAATTGCTATTTTAGGAGATTTAGTAAATGGTAGAACCATTCATTCTTTATTAAGATTAGTCAGTCTTTATGAGAATGTGGAGGTATATGGTTTGAGTAAAGATTGTTTTGCACTTCCACAAAAATATATTGATATGTTAGCTGAGCGTGGTATTCACTATAAAAAATGTAGTAGTTTTGCAGATCTTCCAAAAGATATTGATGTTATGTATCATACGAGAATTCAATCAGAGAGGTTTGAAGGAGATTTTGGTCGAGAGGAATTTATTATTAATAAAGAAATTTTAGATCAATTTTCAAGTCATACAATAGTTTTGCATCCATTACCAAGAAATGAAGAAATTAGCGAAGATATTGATAACGACCCAAGAGCGATGTATTTTAAGCAAGCAGTAAATGGTTTGTATGTAAGAATGGGATTATTTGTACAAGCATTTGAGGAATAATGCCTATTATTAATCATAAGAATACACTAAGTAAGTCATAATGAATGGAGTTGGAGCTATGGAAGAAAGATATAGTTCTGTCAAAATGGCAAGTGTTTTTGGCATGGTAGGAAATTTGTTTTTATTAGTGATAAAAGCAGCTATTGGTATTTTGACCAATAGCCAAGCAATGATTGCAGATAGTGTAAATAGTGCTGGTGACATATTTTCTTCTTGCATGACATTTGTAGGAAATAAAATAGCAAGTAGACCAAGAGATGATTGTCACAATTTAGGGCATGGCAAAGCTGAGTATATTTTTTCAATGTTAATTAGTATTTCTATGATTTTTATTGCCATAAAATTATTGATAAATTCAGTTGTTTCCTTTTTACATAATGAAGATTATCAATTTTCGTGGTTTCTTGTTGTAGTATGTCTTATAACAATTATTGTAAAATTTTTATTATATAGATATACGCATAAATTGTCTGAAAAATACAATAATTTATTAATAGAAGCAAATGCCAAAGATCATAGAAATGATTGCTTTGTGACTGCCTTTACCTTGATTGCATCATTGCTAAGTTTAAAAAATATTGTATGGTTTGATAGTATTGTTGGAGTTGGAATTTCGATATGGATTTGTATTACTGGCATCAAAATTTTCATGGAAAGTTATGATGTTTTAATGGATCGAGCAATTCATGAAGAAGATAAAAAGAAAGTTTTAGAAATTATTAAAAATCATTCTGAGATACAAAAAATACAGCATTTTAACTCAACGCCAGTAGGTTACAAGTATCAGATTTCGTTTACCATTTATGTAGATGGAAATTTATCTACTTTTGAAAGTCACGAAATTGCAAATCAACTAGAAAAGGAAATTGATGCCAAGATTGATGAAGTTTGTTTGACGGTTATTCATGTAAATCCAATTTAAAATATGTAAAAACAATGAAAATATCAAAAACTTCTGAAAATCTCTTGACATGTTGACACTTTGCTAATATAATGCACATATAAGCAACTTACAGGAGGTAGCAAAATAGGTAATGTTAGAGGCAAAACAGTATCAATTTGAAAATAAATATGCTAATATTGCAGATGAAGAAGTGATTGCGCTAATTAAGGAAGGCGATAAATTGGCATTGGATTATTTACTGAATAAATATAAAGAAGTTATCAAAATGAAGACAAATCGCTTTTTTATTATTGGTGCGGAAAAAGAGGACATGATACAAGAAGGTTTTTGGGGCTTGTATAAAGCCATACAGTCCTTTGATTCTGAAAAACAAAATTCATTTCGTACATTTGCTAATTTGTGTATTGAAAGACAACTCATTACAGTAATTAAAACATCGAATAGGCAGAAAAATATTCCGCTGAATTCATCCTTTTCATTAAATACAGCTGCATATGATGAAAATGACGATGTATCTGTCTTAGATGTGTTAGATATGAAAACAGTAGAAGATCCGTTAGAAACAATTATAAAAAAAGAGTATTATACTAGCGTGGAAAGTAAAATAGATCAGAACTTAAGTAAATTTGAAAAAGATGTTTTAGATAAATATATTCAAGGTCAAAGTTATAGTGATATAGCTATAAGTCTTGAAGCACCAATAAAGTCAGTGGATAATGCCATTCAAAGAATTCGAAAAAAAGCCATAAAGTGCTTAGATGAAGGAGAGTAAACTCCTTCTTAATAACGCTTCTATAGCTCAGTAGGTAGAGCACAGCCATGGTAAGGCTGGGGTCGCCGGTTCAATTCCGGCTGGAAGCTCCATGAAATCCTTTTTTATAAAGAGAATAAAAAAGAATAGAATGTAATAAATACCACAAAATCAATGTTTTTTCAAAATCTAATTTTTAAAAAAGTAATAAAATAGAATAAAAATAAATATAAAATTTTAAAATTTACATTGAAATTACATTGAAATCGCAAAATTAATTACATTGAAAAAGTAAAATAGCTAGCTCTAAAGCTAGCTATTTTATTATGCTTCCTTTCGTTTTAAGGATTTTTGTAATTTGATTGTAAATAGATTGTTTTTTGCGTAATGTCTTTGTGAACGTTGTAATTCTTCTTTTTTGAATTTATTTAAGATGTGACCATAAGTTTTTTGAATTTGTCTTGTATCAGAATGACCGACCATTTTTGCAATTACCATTAAATCTATGTGAGCTTCAAGCATTCTTGTTATAGCAGTATGTCTACACATATGAATATGACATCCTTGTGGAATATGTAATTTTATTTTGGTTTCTCTACAAATTCTTTTAAAAATAGTAGTAATCTGTGAATGGTTGATATAATTACCATTCTTTTTGCAGAATAAAAGATGTTCTTTATTGTTAGGATTATTTTGGGCAATTTGTATTTGTTCTTTTAAGATACTAATACATAAATTTTTATCAAAAATGTCAAAGGGAACTTCACGCTGGTCAATTTCTCCAATTTGTATTTTTTTCTTTCCTGTTTTAGTATGTTTGCCTTTTGTAATTTTTTCATTTTCATCTTTAGTAAGTGAACTGTGAATGATAAAACAAGATTTAGTAAAATCAACATCTGTGATATAATTTAATGCTCCAAGTTCGCCAATACGCATTGCTGTTAACAAGTCAAGCAAGATAAGATTTTTCAATGTTTTTTCATTATAGTCACATTTTGAATTTTTTACTAAATTATGCGAAGCGACATATTCCATTAAAATAATTTGTTCGTGAATTTCAAATGCTTCAATGATTTTATCTTCTTTTTCAGATAGTGGTTTGTCAATTCGTAACATAGGATTGTCTGCATAGGCTATGATTTTATCAAGAACAGCCCTTTCAAAGCCTGACTTTAATTTATGATATACTTTGTCGATTTCAGAATTAGACAGGTGCTTAAGAGAGTTTAAGAAATCATCAACCATCTCAGGGGTTATTTTTTGAATAGGAACATCATTTAAAATAGAATTTTCGATATGTTTATAAAGATATTTATTCCTTGATTTTGTATTGTCGCCAATTTTACCCTTTTTATGTTTTTCACTATCTACTTTTTTAATGATTTCTAATATTTTGACTCCATTTTTCTTTATATAATTTTTGGTTTGAACTTTTGCCTCTGCTTCTTTTTTCTTTTCTACAGCTTCGCGTTTTTTATTAGCATTTCCGACTGTAGTTTGTTTGCCGTTGATTGTAATTTGGGCGTAACTTTTTTTGTAACAATAAAAACGATCACAATATTTCAAACATTCTTCCTTGCAGTTCTCACATTTCTCGCATTTTTCAAATGCTGAACGATTACACTTGTTTTTACAATTTTTACAGATTGAACATTCTTCTTTTAAAAATTTCTTTCGTTTATGTTTTTCTATTGTATCATAAATAGAGCCTTCTCCATTTGTGTTTCTTACACCTTTTTTATTCATAAAAAATACCTCCAATTTTCAAATTATTTTTTAAATAACACTTGAAAAATGAAAGCATTTTATTGTATAATAAAAAAGTAATCACTTTTCAAAGTGGTTATACGTTGGGAAAATGTGTAAGGTCGCAAATCTTGTTCACATTTTCCTTTTTTATTGTCAAGATTTTATTTGTATTTCTATCTTTTTATGGATTTTATTCTATATAATACTATAATTGATTATTATTTTTCATATTTTCCAAAGTAACCAACAAATTTTCCTAAAATGTTAAAACTTGTAGTTTTTAAATCAACAATTATAGATTCGATATTTGCATCATTAGACATGGGTTCTAAAGAAATGAATTGATTATTTATTTCTTTGTATTTTCTTAAGATAGCATTGTTTCCATTTACTAAAGCAACGATAATATCTCCATTAATAGCAGAATCGCATTTTTGTATTAAAGCGAAATCGTTATTTTTTATTACTTGATTCATGTCTTCATTGCTAATTTCAAGATAAAAATAATCTTCATTGTCAGAAAAACCATTTACGATAGGGGAAAAAGGAATATATCCTGTAACATTTTCCTCAGACCAACAATTTTTTGCTGTCAATTTATCATAAAGTGGAATTAATTTTATTGAACTTAAATTGTGTTGTTTCATATATTCAGTTACACTTTTAATTTTTTCATCAAAAGAGTCTTTTTCCATGGGAACATCATAACCAAGAAGCCAAACAGGATCAACATTTAAAAAATCAGATAATAATTTTATGCCATCTTGTTTAGGCTCATATTTTCCAGACATATAATAACTTAAATTAGGCTTTGATATACCAGTTTGCCTAGATATTTCTGCTGGTTTTAAATTTTTAACAGTAATTGCATAATTTAATCTATTAGCAAAAGTATCAATTATTTCTGTCATTATTATACCTCCATAATAATATTATAAAGTAAAAATTAAGAAAAGTCAAACAAATTTTAAAATAAATAAAAAAAGTTGTGAAAAATTTAATTTTTTTTAAAAAACTATTGACATTTTTTTTAATAAGTTATATATATAGGATAGTTGTTAAAAACACAACAAAAAGAAGGGAGGTTCTTATGACTGATAAAAATAAACTAAAGTCCAAAATTGCGGGAAAAGGATTTACTATAAAGTTTTTAGCCCAAATGCTAGATGCATCAGAAGCAACGTTAAGCCAAAAAATAAATAATAAAGTCAAGTTTTCTACAGAAGATATAAAAGACATATCTAAAATATTGGAACTTACAGCAGATGAAATAAGAGATATTTTTTTGAATTAAAAGTTGTTAAAAAAACAACTAACAACTCTTATAAGGAGAAAATCAAAATGAAAATTGTAGTAAGAATTAAAGTGCGACCTTACACGAAAATAAAATTGAAAGGAGTGAAAAATGCCGAAAAGAAAAATTATGCCAAGCATGAATTGGCAAGAGGCGCCTGACACAGTTGATCCGGAAACGGTTGGGAAAATATTGGGATGCAGTAAAAAAACTGCTGAAAGATATTTTAATGAAAAAGATTTTCCGTTGCTGAATAAGTGTGGCTTGAAAGCAGATAAAGAAGCAGCAAGAATGTATTTTCAAGGTTATAGAATAAAACAAAATCAAAAATTATGTATAGAACAGTTGATTTTGAATGAATTAAGAAAAATTAATCAAAGAGAGGAGATTAAAACAAATGAATGAAATGAAGCAAAGATTGAGACAAGCCTATATACGAGGCATGATAGATTTAGGAATGTTTTTGTATGTAGTGGGGAATATAGCTTATTTTGGAGTTTTTATTTTAGAAAAGTATTTTATATAGGAGGA
>CATLEX010000054.1 GCA_949927455.1 uncultured Clostridia bacterium | reverse complement strand
TTTTAATTATGTTCAAAGAAGTGTGCAAGAATTTATAAATTTAAAAAGTTTGTCTATTAAGGAAATTACTTATAAATTGTGCCAGAAAGGTGTTAGTAAAAAAATTGTAGATGAATATGTTAGGAAACATGAAGACGAACTTGTAGAATATGAAATAAATTCTGCAAAAAAAATTTGGCAGAAAAAAATTCAAAGTTTAGACGAAAATGCTGTAAAGGACTTTTTGTATAAGAAAGGCTATCGACAAGATGTAATACAAGAATTGGAGAAATAGATGAATAAAATCATTTCATTAGAAACGAAAAAATATGAATTAAGATTGGACAATTTTGAAGGACCACTTGATTTGCTTTGTTATTTAATTGATAAAAATAAAATGGATATTTATAAAATTGAAATATCGAAAATAACTCAGCAATATATGGAATATTTAAAGGAACAGGAAAAATTAAATTTAGAAGTGGCAAGTGAGTTTTTGGTAATGGCGTCTAGTTTGCTTCTGATAAAGTCAAAAGGATTACTTCCAAAAGAGGTTGAAGACGAAGCTGAATTGACAGAAGAAGAATTGCTAAATAGAATTATAGAATATAAAAAATTTAAAGAGATTAGTAAATTATTTAAAGAAAGAATGCAAATTTATTCCAATCGAGTTCATAAATTTCCTGAAAATATTGAACTTCCAAAACAAACAATTGAAAAAAAATATACAGTTGAGAACATTATGAAAGCATATTCAAAATTACTTGAAAAGGAAGAAAATAAGAAAAATGAAAATGCTAAAAATATTGAAAAAATAGCGGTTCATGATGTATATTCCGTTTCAGATAAAGTAAGAGAAATTTTTAAGGAATTAATTAGAAGGCCCCAATTTGTATTTGGAAAACTTTTTTCATTAAAAGAAAAAACGAAAGAAGAAGTTGTGACAGCGTTTTCTGGAGTGTTGGAATTAAGCAGGCGAAATAAAATTAATACAGAGCAAGAGGAACTTTTTGGAGATATTGTAATTTCAAAGAGAAAACGTGAGGATTAAAATTTTAAAAAGTTAGAAAAGATTTTATTATAAAAATTAAAAATATTTTGTAAAACTACTTGACAGTTTTGTAATATACATATAAAATAATATGTAGGAAAATTACAATATAAATTATATATAAGCGTGAAAAATTTTGTAAAGCAAAATTTTACTCGCCTAACTATAATAAGAGATTTTAAGATTTTTCTTATTATATTAAAAGCTGAATTATAAATAATTTATTTGTACATTGAAAATTTAATAGAAAAGAGGTAAACAGAAGTTATGCAAAATGTTTTAATTATTGTTGCCACGATTCTAATCTCAGCTGTTGTTTTTATTCCGATTGGGGTAAAGATTAGGAAAAAAACAGCAGAATCTAAAATTCAAAGTGCAGAAAGAGAAGCTAGAAGAATATTAGAAAATGTTAAAATAGAAGCTGAAAATTCTAAAAAAGAAGAATTAATTAAAGCTAAGGAAGAAATTTTGCAAATTCGAAATGAATTGGATCAGGAGATTAAAGAAAGAAGGGGCGATATTCAATCACAAGAAAAAAGATTAATTCAAAAAGAGGAGAACTTTGATAAAAAAGTGGCTCAACTTGATTTACAAGAGAAGGAACTTCAAAGAAAAATTGCAGAGAGTGAACAAAAAAGACAGGAAATTGAAAAATTACATGATGCAAAAATGGAGGAATTACAGAAAATTTCAGGTTTAACAGAAGAGCAAGCAAAAAAAATATTGTTAGACCAATTAGAAGAAGAATTGACACAGGAAAAAGCAACAAAAATTAGGGAATTCGAAGCAAAATCTAGAGAAGAAGCAGATAAAAATGCAAGGGAAATTATTGGAAGTGCCATTCAAAAATGTGCAGCAGATCATACTTCTGAAACAACGGTATCTGTGGTTTCTTTGCCAAGTGATGATATGAAAGGTAGAATTATTGGTAGAGAAGGTCGAAATATTAAAGCTTTAGAAACTTTGACTGGTATTGATTTGATTATTGATGATACACCTGAGGCTGTTATTATTTCAGGTTTTGACCCATTAAGAAGAGAAGTTGCTAAAATTGCTTTGGAAAAATTAATAGATGATGGAAGAATTCATCCTGCAAAAATTGAAGAAATGGTTGAAAAAGCGAAGGAAGAAGTATTATTATCTATTAAAGAAGCTGGTGAAAGAGCAGCTTTAGAAACTGGTGTTAACAATTTGAATCCAGAAATTATTAAGCTGATTGGAAAATTAAAATATAGAACAAGTTATGGTCAAAATGTGCTAAATCATTCAATGGAGGTTGCAAACTTAGCAAGAATGATGGCTGATGAATTAGGGGTTAATTCGAAAATAGCAAGACGTGCTGGTTTATTACATGATATTGGAAAAGCATTAGATCATGATATGGAAGGAACACATGTTGAAATTGGTATTGATGTGTTAAAGAAATTTAAGGAAAATTATGTTGTGATTAATGCTGTACAAGCACATCATGGTGATGTTGAACCTGAGACAATAGAAGCGATTTTAGTACAAGCTGCTGATGCTATTTCTGCATCTCGTCCAGGTGCAAGACGTGAAACATTAGAAACATATATTAAGAGGTTAGAAAAACTAGAAGAGATAGCGAATTCTTTTGATGGGGTTGATAAATCATTTGCAATTCAAGCAGGACGTGAAGTAAGATTGATTGTGAAGCCAGATAAAGTTTCTGATAGTGAAATGGTCATTATGGCAAGAGAAGTTGCAAAAAAGGTAGAAAACGAAATGGAATATCCTGGAACAATTAAAGTTAATGTTGTAAGAGAATCTAGAGTAGTGGATTATGCCAAATAAGAATATAAAAACCGAAGTAATCAATTAAGATTATTTCGGTTTTTTGTTTTTATAAGGAAAATACACAATTTTAACTAGTTTTCCCATACTTAATATAAAATTAAATACTTCACTAAAATAAATTGAAAATATGTATCCGTGGAATGCCTAATTGGGGAACTAAAGTATAAATTAAAATGACATCTGAAAAGGTGTCTAAAATATTAATAAACATAACTGAATTTTGAGCATCAAGCCCTTTTAAAATGTTATCTACAATACAATCGAGTAAAATAAAAATACTAAGTGGTGCTAGCATTTTTATGTAAATTGAAATATTAATGTCATGATAAATCCATTGTGCCAAATTTTCAGCATTAACAAATAGAAAAATGCTAATAAAAAAACAAATCATAGTCGCAGCTAGAAAAATCATAGTTGTGATTTTTTTAATGCTTTTTTGGCGATTTTGTGCATTGTAAGCTGCGAATTCTGGCACAAATAAACTGCTAATGGATGAAAAAATTACATTTGGAAATAGTACAATTGGCATTGCCATTCCGTTAATTTCGCCATAAATTGACAATGCTTTTGAGCAATCCATGTTGCCTTTTTCAAAACTGATTGGTATGGCAATTTGTTTTAGTGTTGACAACCCTGAACGAATAAACGAAGTTATGGCAACTGGAGTGGCGATTTTGAAAATTTTTCTGTTGTAAAATTTGACTGGATGATTTGTTGTATATGCTGTTTTATATCTTTTGACATCTTGTAAATAGAGCAGAAAATTGCAAGCAAAGGAAAATAATTCTGAAATTAAATCTCCTAAAACAAGAGAAAAACAAGCATATTCTAAACCATTTGGCAAAAATAATTCTAAGAAAAAGGCAGTGATGACGATTTTTATAATTTGTTCAAAAAATTGTGCAATAGTAGATTTATAAACACGTCTGATAGCTACAAAATATCCAGAAATAGCGGAAGACATGGAAATGAATGGGATGGCTATGCACATGACATAAATAACATTTTTTGACGTTTTTCCATGCAAGCAAATTTTTAGAATGAAGTCTGAAAATGTTAAAAATAGTGTACTTGCTAGAATGCCACAAAGAAAACTTAAAAAAATGCAACGTTTTGCAATTTTTTTGACACCTTCTTTATTATTAATAGCGAGTTCTTCTGAAACAAGGCGTGTCACTGAAAGATTAATACCAAAATTTCCTAGCGTTATTCCGAATAGATAAACTGACATAACAAGATTAAAGGTTCCAAGTAATTCTTTTCCAATTTTTTGTGTGATAAAACTATTAAAAAATATGCCAAGAACGCGGAATATAATGGAAGAAATTACTAGCATGGTACTGTTGATTAGAAAGTTTTTAAATTTTTTGTTCACGCAAATCACCTGAAAAATTATATGTTTTGGTATGGAGTATCAGAACTCGAATTTGTAAAATCAATGTTACAATTATCTTGCTATGTGAAAAAAAATATGATATATTATTAAAAATGAAGTTTTTAAGGAGTTTAATATGTCAAAATTTGTGCATTTGCATGTTCATAGTGAGTATAGTTTGTTAGATGGAATGTGTCGTGTGAAGGATTTACCGAAAAGAGCCAAAGAGCTTGGTATGGATGCGATTGCAATTACAGATCATGGGGTTATGTTTCGGAAGTGTGAATTTTTATAAAGAGTGCAAAGCACAAGGAATTAAGCCAATTATTGGGTGCGAAGTTTATGTTGCACCACATAGTAGACATGGAAAGCAAGTAGGGGTAGATGAAGGTTATTCACATTTAATTTTGCTAGTTAAAAATCAAAAAGGGTATGAAAATTTAGTCAAATTGGTTTCACTTTCCTTTACAGAAGGTTATTATTATAAACCTAGAATTGATACTGAAATTTTGGAACAATATAGTGAGGGATTAATTTGTTTGAGTGCATGCTTGGCAGGAAGCGTTAACCAAGCAATTTTGAAACATGATTTGGAAAAAGCAAAAGAAATTGCACTTTGGCATAAAAAAGTTTTTGGAGAAGATTATTATTTAGAAATTCAGAATAATGGTTTAGCAGAACAAGTAATGGCAAATCAGAAATTGATTGAATTGTCACGAGAACTTAGCATTCCACTGGTTGCAACCAATGATGCACATTATTTAAAAAAAGAAGACAGTTACAATCATGAGATTTTATTGTGTATTCAAACTGGCAAGAAGATGACAGATGAAAATAGAATGCGTTTTGGTGTTGATGAATTTTACATAAAGTCACAAGAAGAGATGATAGATTATTTTTCAGAAGTGCCAGAAGCAATTGAAAATACAGTGAAAATTGCGGAAAAATGCAATTTTGATTTTGAATTTGGTGTGACGAAACTTCCAAATTACAATGTGCCAGAAGAATTTGAAACACATGAAGCATATTTTAGAAAATTATGCAATGAAGGAATTTTGGAGCGTTATGGAGAAAATCCTTCCCAAGAAGTTAAAGACAGAGTAGAGTATGAAATGAGTGTGATTTCTAAAATGGGTTATGTGGATTATTACTTGATCGTGTGGGATTTCATTCATTATGCAAAAAGCGTGGGAATTTCAGTAGGACCGGGACGTGGCTCTGGTGCAGGTTCTATTGTGGCGTACGCAATTGGCATTACAGATATTGATCCGATTCAATATAATTTGCTGTTTGAGCGATTTTTAAACCCAGACAGAATTAGCATGCCTGATTTTGATGTGGATTTTGACTATGAAAGACGTGGCGAGGTTATTGAATATGTGGCACGAAAATATGGGGCAGACCATGTTTCACAAATTATCACATTTGGTACGATGTCTGCAAAGAGTGTCATTCGTGATGTGGGAAGAGTTTTAGATGTTCCCTATGCAGAAGTGGACAAACTTGCTAAAATGATTCCTTTTGAAATTCATATTACAATAGATAAGGCTTTGGAGGAAAATCGAGAATTAAAGGAATTGTATGAAACTGACCAAACGGTCAAAAAGATTATTGATATTGCAAAAGGATTAGAAGGAATGCCACGAAATGCTTCTACACATGCTTGTGGAGTGGTTATCACAAAAAATCCTGTTGATACATATGTGCCGCTATATGTTAATGACGGAACGCCAGTAGCACAATATACAATGACATTGCTAGAGGAACTGGGGCTTTTAAAAATGGATTTTTTAGGACTCAGAACTTTGACTGTGATAGAAGATTGTAAAAAATTAATTCAAAAAAATAGAGGAATCCAAGTTAAATTTGACGAGGATATGAACGACCCAAATGTATACAAGTTGTGGCAGGAAGGAAATACCTATGGTATTTTTCAGTTTGAAAGTAGCGGTATGACATCGTTTATGAAGGAACTAAAGCCAGATTGTTTGGAAGATTTGATTGCAGGAGTTTCGCTATATCGTCCAGGACCAATGGATCAAATTCCGCGTTATGTGAAGGGAAAGTTAAATCCAGGACATAATGTTTATACACATCCTGCGTTAGAGCCAATTTTGAATGTTACCTATGGTTGCATGGTTTACCAAGAGCAAGTTATGCAAATCGTGCGAGATTTGGCGGGCTATTCGCTAGGTAGGGCAGATTTGGTGCGTCGTGCTATGGGAAAGAAAAAGCTAGATGTTATGGCAAAGGAAAGAGAAATTTTTATTCATGGGCAAGTAGAAGAAAATGGAGAAATTGTGGTTCCAGGTTGTGTGCGAAATGGAATTGATGAGGTGTCTGCGAATAAAATTTTTGATGAAATGGTGGAGTTTGCCAAATATGCTTTTAACAAATCTCATGCGGCGGCATATGCGGTAGTTTCTTACAGAACTGCCTATTTGAAAGCTTATTATAAAGAAGAATTAATGGCTGCGACGCTGAATAGTTTTTTGGGAAATCTAGACAAAATTCCAATTTATATTAATGATTGTAAAAAAATGAATATTGAAGTTTTGCCACCTAATATTAATCAAAGTGAAACACGTTTTACGGTATCAGAAAATAAAATTCGTTTTGGATTAGGAACGGTCAAAAACGTTGGGGTGCAGGCAGTTGATAGTATTGTTAAAGAACGTGAGCAAAATGGAAATTTTGAGAATTTTTCTTCGTTTTGTGAAAGAATTAAGGATAATGGTGTTAACAAAAAGTGTGTGGAAAGTTTGATTAAAGCAGGTGTTTTTGACGATTTTGGAAATACGAGAGCAACTCTTTTGGCATCTTATGAGGGAATTTTGGATACGATTAACAATAGTGATCGAAAAGTCATGGAAAATCAGGTTTCGATGTTTGATTTAAT
Organism: uncultured Clostridia bacterium; assembly: GCA_949927455.1. GTDB lineage: Bacteria > Bacillota > Clostridia > TANB77 > CAG-508 > Scatovivens. Next base: position 4,678 of record CATLEX010000054.1, on the reverse strand, counting down.
GGGCGAAGATGAGGAAAAAGAGCTTCAGGCGAAAACATATAAATTCGAACAAAAGCCAGAATTTGAGGAAAAAGAATTGCTAAGTTTAGAAAAAGAAATGATTGGTGTGTATATTTCTGGTCATCCGCTTGAGAAGTATCGAGAATTGCTGGACAAAACGACTAATATTAACACTCTGAATATGATGAAAATTAATCAAGATTTGGAAGAGTTTGGGAAAACGTTGGATTACAAGGATAATCAAACTGTTAAGTTTGCTGGAATTATTACAAAAATCAAAAAGAAGTTTACAAGAAATAATACGATTATGGCTTTTGTGACTGTGGAGGATTTGTATGGCACAGCGGAGTTGATTGTGTTTGATAGTGTTTACCATCTTTCACAAAATGCTTTGATTGAGGAAAATGTTGTGTTAGTGGAAGGAAGATTGTCTATTCGAGAGGAAGAAGATGTAAAAATTGTGGCAAGTAAAATTGGAGATTTGAATGGAAATATAGCTTCTGTGGACAAGAAACCAAAAAATATTACTTGTATTTCGATTGATGTGACAGATTTGCCAGAGGAAACCAAGGAAAGATTGCGTGGTGCCATTAAGTTTTTCTGCGGGGATCGAGCCAATACAAGACTGGAAATTGTGCAAGATGGAAAGGCAAAGCCATGTGGTGGCATTTTTATGACAAATCAGATTTTGCAGGAATTTCAAGAAATTGTGGGAGAAAAGAGAATAGAAAAAAGCAGCTAATGTCTTGCGACGCCAGCTGCTTTTTCTGCACAGAATTTAGAAAGATACAAATGTTAAATTTTCTTTTTCTTTTTCATGTTTTGTGCATTTTTCTAAAAAGATCTTTACATAGCTGTTTTCTGGACTGTTTTCTGATAAGCAGTCTGAAATTTTTCCAAACACTGCCCAAAAGCTTTGTACATTAACAAGCGTTGGTTCTTTTTTTCGTCTTGTTAAATTAGCTCGACCAACAGCCCCCAAATACGATATGGTCATTTTAGAATCTTGTGTTTTAGGTAGGGCCACGATATAGAGATGCCCCTGCTTGTCGGCGGTTTCTAATGTTTCCTTAAGTCGTTGTTCTATTGTCATGAAATCACCATCCTCTAAAATTATTGTAACATAACATTCGACTTAGATATATTATACCACAAAAGTTATGTTAAGTCAAGAAATTTGGAAAATTTTACTTGATTTTTGTTGTAAAAGATAGTACAATACAAAAGTAATGATTTTTGAAAAGAAAGGAAAAGTTCAAATGTTGAAAGAAGATGGACTAGCATATCAAGTATTAGTTTTAGTAATTATTATCATTATTGCGAGTGCAGGAGTTTTGATTAACAAAGTAATTGGCAAAAATGGTATGTTAAATAAAGTTGCAGAAGTGGAAACAGAATTTACCAAAGAAGATGTTTTGGAAAAAATTAATTATAAAGTGACGCAAAAATTTATTGAACTGAACAATGTGGCAAAAGAAAACAATCAAAATATTTCAGAATTGTATAATCGTGATGTGGTGATTGAGTTTTTGAAACAAAATTTAATTATTATAGAAACACATGATGAAAATGGGGATTTTGTAGAAGGTGTGTATGATATTGATGTTAGCAAATTGAAAGAGGAAAATGAAAACCAAAATGCAGGAACATATAAATTACAAAGAATAGAAGAGAAAGACATGGTTGTGTATTACAATGAGAATAATGAACCAGAACAAATTGGAGAATTGCAAATACAGCAGACAATATAAATGAAAAAAGAGGCTGTAAAAAACTTGATAGAGTTTTTTACAGCTTTTACAATTTTTTATAAATTGTATAAATTTTGTTCTTTACACATTTTGGCACGTTTTGCTGTTTTAGGATCATCTGAATTTAAAGCATTTTCTAAAAATTCTGGATGTGCAATTAAGAACTCTCTCATACATTTGTCAGGGTTTTCAGCAAATTGATATAACATTTGTAATTGTGTGTCGTTAATAATATTTAGTTCTTTTGCTTTTTCAAACAAAGTTTGATTAATTTGGAATAAAGAAAGGCATCGGATACCAAGATTGCTTAAAACTTGTGCTCCACCTTGCATTCTATCAACAACAGAAACGCTAGTTGTAAGATTAGCCTCTAAGTTTTTAATAGCTGGAACCCAAGCTCGAAGATAACTAGAAGCAATTGTGATTAAATCTGCTATATGTAATACATTTTTTCCAGATAATTTTGTGACAGGAGTAGCTTCTTCAAAATCACAGGTACTAACAATTGTGGATAAATCTTTATAAATGGTAATATGTGGTTTTCCAAGTAAATAAGCAAGAATAATAGAAAAATACCAATCACGTCTTTCTCCACCAGAAATATAGTCAATTTTTTCTAAATCAATTCTTGTTTCAATCACTTCTTTTAAATGATCAACAATGGTTTTATAAATTTCATTTGTTTCATATTGTTTTTTGATTTTTTGAAAAAGGTTATTTGGGATTAAATCTTTTGATACAGTTTCTAATTGAATGTCAATAAAGTCAAGCAATTCTTGTGCATCTTCTGCGCTTCCATAAAGGAAATGTGTGTTAATAAAGTAGGGACCAATTTTTCCAGAGGTATACCAAAATGGCTTATTTTCTTCACATATTTTAAAGGCGTTTGTTTCAAATAATAATGACATTAAATCATTCATAAAATTTTCCTCCTATTTTAAGATAATTTTAATATATTATAAAAGTTGAGGAAAGTCAATGCTTTCCCGCAAAAATAGTCGATTATTTTAGCAAGTTTTGTAATTATTTGTCTAAAAAGTATAGACAAAATGAAAAAAATTAGGTAAAATAGATATGTTAACGATAAAGAAAAAAGAAGAGTTTACTGTGGATTTTTGGGCTGAAAGGATGAGATTGAAAAATGAGAGTAAGTACAATAGATAAAGAAATAATGAGTGAAAGAGCAGAGCTAAAAAGGGCAAAGCGTGCACGAAAGAAGTTTAAGAAGGCTAGAAAAAAAAGTGAACATATTGGAATAAAAAGATTTTTTGCGAGCCTTTTTTTGTTAGGTTGTATTGGTATTATAACAGGTTTAATGCTTTTATATGGACCATGGTCGAATTTTAGAGAATGGCTTATTACGACGGCTATGACAACTATGTCACACCAATATTTTGCTACTTGGTTTTATGATGAAGATGTGATTGCAGATGTGCTAAATCGTAATAAAGTAGTGGAAATTAATGAAGATACAAATATTGCTATGATAAATATGAATGCTAATCAAACCACAGAATATGAAAATGAGTATGAAAGGGCAATTCTAGAACGCGAGCCAGGAAATAATGATTACAAAATTATTGAAATTAATGAAAAGAAGTTTTCAGGCTATTTAGTTGCTGTGTACGAACCAGATAGAATTCGAGCAGTTTGTACTAGAAATTTGGGCGTTTCAGGGCAATATTTGACAGCTATGGCAGAAGAGCATGATGCTTTAATTGCGATTAATGGTGGTGGTTTTGACGATCCTAATTTTAGTAGTACAGGAGGTTCACCATTAGGAATAACAATTTGCAATTGGGAATTTGCTTCTCAAGCAAAATATGCAGGAAGTGGTGGAATCATAGGTTTTACGAGAGATAATAAGCTAATTTTGAGCTCAAAAGTAACTAAAAAAGAAGCAAAAGCTAAAGATATTCGAGATGCAGTAACTTTTGGACCATTTTTGATTGTTAATGGAAAAAAATCTTCAGTGGTTGGTAATGGTGGTTGGGGAACCGCACCAAGAACAGCTATTGCACAAAGAACAGATGGAATTGTATTGTTTTTGGTAGTAGATGGAAGAACTGCTTCAAAACCGGGTGCAGACATGGATGATTTAATCAAGATTTTACTAAAATATGGAGCGTATAATGCAGCCAATTTGGATGGAGGAACATCTAGTGTTTTAGTTGTAAATAATACGATTGTAAATGACCCAATTGATAGCACAGGAGCGCATAAAACAAGACCAATTGCTTCTGGAATTATTCTTACCAAAGATGAAAGTAATGATGGAGACCATAGTGTGGTGGCTGATAAATTAGAGTAGGAAAGGAATAAAATTATGGTTGAAATATTTGCTGATTTGCATGTACATATTGGAAGAAGCGAAAAAGGAAAGCCAATTAAAATAACAGGTGCAAGAAGTTTGAATTTTGCGAATATTGCGAAAGAATGTGTAGACCGAAAAGGAATTCAAATGGTAGGAATTATTGATTGTGCATCTCCATATGTGATAGAAGATATTGAAGATTTTTTACGGAACAGGTGAGGCAAGTCAGATTGCTGGTGGTGGCATTTTATATAAAGATAAAGTTTGCATTATTTTAGGAAGTGAGATTGAAACTTCTGAAATAAATGATGAAGGAAAAACGGGAAGTGCGCATAATTTATGCTATTTTCCAACTTTGGAAGATATTAAAGCTTTTTCAAAAGAGATGTCACAACATATCAAAAATATTACATTGAGCTCACAAAGAGCAAATTTGTCTGCTTATGAGTTAGTGGATATTGTGGAAAAGTATCATGGGATTTTAGTGCCAGCACATTGTTTTACGCCACATAAGAGTTTTTATGGAAATTGTACATCTTCTTTGAAACGCATTTTTAAAGAAAAGTATGATAAAATTCCTGCCATAGAACTAGGATTGAGTTCAGATACAGTT
>CATLEX010000053.1 GCA_949927455.1 uncultured Clostridia bacterium | reverse complement strand
ATTTTTGCCAGATTTCAACTTTTCCACAAGTTGCTCACTTCTTGTGGATTCATTTTGTTTATAATAACTAACAAGTGGCTTAGCAATTTCAAAATGATTTAATAACCCCAAAGTATGCCTCGTATCTTCTGCTGCAATTAAATCCACTTCTTTTAACACTTTTAGTGCACGCAATGTAATATCCTCCAAATTTCCAATTGGCGTTGCCACTAAATACAATTTTCCAGCCATTTCTACTTTCCTTTCTGTTTTTAAATAGTATACCACAATTTATTTTGTTTGGCTAGATTTTTATAACTGAATTATTTTTTAACAAAATAAATAATTTTTGCATATACTTAAAAAAAGATATTGGGAGGTTTTTATGCTTGAAATGATACCACTACCATATAATTTGGACGCTTTAGAACCATTTTATAACAGACAAACACTTGATATTCATTATCATATTTTATACAAAGGTTATGTTGATAACACAAATAAAACTGAGGAAAAATTAGCTAAAGCAAGGCTAGAAAATAATTTTGAAAATATTAAATGCTTAGAGCGAGATTTAAGTTTTTATGGTTCTGGTGCAATTTTACATCAACTATTTTTTGAAAACATGGGATTTCCTACACCAAGTATGCCAGACAATCACTTAATGGAGCAAATTACAAAAGATTTTGGTAGTTTTAACCGTTTTCAAAGTCAATTTACAGAAGCCGCAAAAGCTGTGGAAGCTTCTGGCTGGTGTTTGCTCGTTTGGGTTCCAACTTTTCAAAAATTAGAAATTTTGCAATGTGAAAAACACCAAAATTTAACACTTTGGGGTTGCATTCCTTTACTAGTTTTAGATATGTGGGAACATTCTTATTTCTTGCAATATCAAGCTAATCGAGCAGACTATATTACAGCCTTTAAAAATATTATTAATTGGAAAGTTGTGAATAAACGATTTGAAAAAATTTCATAAGTACCCAACTTTTATTTATAATATATTTTAATATTTCAACAGTTTAATTTGACATTTTATGTAAATTGTAGTATAATAATGGATATTTATTTATCATACTATATGCTCTAGAAATCTAGAGCATTAGTAGAAACAGAAGATGTGAGATTGAAAAAGGAGGACAATATGAACAATAAAATAATCATTTTAGTTATAATAGTATTACTTGGAGCATTTGGGTTAAGTTATTCGAGAAATAAACCTGAGCAACGGCAAGATGAAGAAAAGGTAGAAACTGTATCAGAAATTTCAGAAAATGCAGATAAAGAAAAGATAGAAATTGTATCAGAAGTTTCAGAAAATGCAAAAGTATATTTAAAATATGAATCTTTCGACGATGGGAAATACAGAATCTACCGTTTAAACAATAAATATTTTCTCTGTCATGGTAAAAAAATTTTAGACTCTACTTTAGTAGAGGAAGATTTAAAAGCTACCCATTATAAAAAATCTTCTCTCTGGCCATATGCCTATTCAAAAGAGCATAGTCTGTATATCATTCAAGCAGAACTCAATAAAAAACATCCAAAATTAGAGTTCATCAAGGTAGCAGAAAACTGCAAGGACACTAATCATTTTGGGCACAGCCACAAAAACAATAGGAAAAACTTTTTTCCCATATACAAAAAAGATAAAAAGTTTTTTATTGTTATTCCTATCTCAAAAAAATTCAAATCTATCGAACTTTCGCCAGATACTATTGCAATAGATTTGAATTTAACCAGCAATAATATGTGGAATATTCGTCTTTTCATTCCAGACTATAATATCTGCCTCGGAATTATTGAGTATGGACATACTTTCTTTGATAATTGGGAAGAAGGTGAAATCTCCCAATATATTTCAGAAAATATGGAAAATATATTAAAAGATATTATTAGCTAACTTGCTACACAATAAAAAAATAATCACATCTTCACAAAAAGTCTGCCCTAACAGGCAGACCTTTGTTTTTATTAATTTATTTCTGTTATCTTCCATAAATTCGTCTAATTTCTTCAGTCTCAGCTCCATTTTCATGATAAATCACAAGAGGCTTGTCTATTTTTAAAAATGGATTTGCAAATTTGATAGCCTTTACCAAGATTAATTTCGGTTTTTCATTTGGTTTAGAATGAACAAACCTCACCTTTTTTGGCTCCAAACGATATTTTCGCAACATACACATAATATCCACAAGTCTTTCTGCTCTATGCACCATATAAAATTCACCCTTATCCTTTAGCAATTTACTACTTTGCCTAATAATATCTTCTAAAGTACATTTCACCTCATGCCTTGCAATCATTTGCGTTTCTTCTTCATTCTTCACGCCAGTATTTGCCTTTTTATAGGGCGGATTTGTAACAATACAATCTGCAAAATTAGGCTTAAGAAATTCAAAAATATCACAAATATCACAATTTATAATTTCAAATTTATTCTCTAATTGATTAAGTTGTATACTTCTTTTCGCCATCTCAGCTACATTTTTTTGAATTTCCACACCATAAATTTGGGCTAGGCTCGTTTTTTTGCACAAAAGCAAACCAATAATTCCAGTTCCTGTTCCAATGTCAATAACTACGCTATTTCTCTTTATTTCCTTAGCAAAATCCGATAACAGCACACTATCCACACCAAAGCAGAAACCATCTTTATTCTGAATTAACTTTAACCCTTCATATTGCAAATCGTCAATTCTTTCATTTTCTAATAAATCCATAACTTCAACTTTCTCTCCATTATTTTCTTTATTATACTACATTTTACCAATAACTTCAACTCAAAAGAAAAACTCCCACATTCCAAACATTTCTGGAACGTGGGAGAATATCCTAAAATCATTTTTCTTTAAAATTTTAGCTTATCAACATACCAGCCATACTTTCTTTAAACTTGCTGCGTGCCTGTCTGTTAGAAAAGTCTAATTGTATAACCAATTTTCCCTTCTTACACGTAATCCCTTGCAAACATGCTCCAAATGCGCTAGCAGTCTCAAAAAGAGCTCTCACAATTTCATATTCCTTCACTTTTTCTTCATCTTCTTGAAAAAAACTCTGCCACTGAAAGAACTCTTCAGCATCAGAAGTATTCTTAAACTGCAAAAAACTTAACCCAATATCTTCCTCAAACCGCTGTGTGATTTTAAGTGACTTAGTTCCTGACTTTCTCATTTTTATTTTTACCATAATAACCCCCAAACTTTTAATCATTTGTCAACAAGTTTTCAAGTAAACACGAAGTTATGTTATTTACCTAATATTTCATTTAGTTGAATTATATAATATTTTGCAGAATTTGTCAATTTTAATTCTCCGGTTCTACTTCCAAACTTTCCTCTTGCTCTATTTCTTGCCCTTCCACCAAAAATTTGACATTAGTTACTTCATTTAATTCCATAAGTGTTTTTGTAATAGAATCCATGCAATTTTTCTTTTCATTTTCATCTTGAGAAGCCTTATCCACAAATTCTTTTGAAAAATTCACTTGCAAAACGCCCCCAACTAATTCCACTCCAAGCATTTTTGTTCCTTCTGGAATTGTTTTCGCAAGAAAATCGCTTTGTGGTCCATCAATCAACATATTTAACAATTCTGCATATGGATCTAGTAACAATTCTTTGGAATCAATTAAACGCGTTTCTTTTTGCAATTCCTTTGTTTGTGCATTTTGAAAATACAAAGCAACCATTGTTTTTCGCAAATCCACATCTTCAATTTCAGCCTCTGGCACATATTCCACTTCAACATTTGTATTAAATAGCAAAACCCCCACAACTACAATTAGTACAATTACCAATATTACAACAATAGCTTTTTTCATTGTAATTCCCCCTTTTTCTAATTTACTTGCATTTTATTCGATTTGTAGTACAATTATGCCAAGCAATTAGGAGAAAAAATTATCGAAAATTGTCAAATCTTGTTTTTGAAACTAGATAATCTAATTTTTTATACAATTTATATTGACAACTTTAAAAAAAAGTATTATTATATTAGTAGAAATTCATTCTAGAAAGGAAAAAATATGGCGAAAGTTAGAGATTTTACAAGTGGTTTAACACATTGCATTGGTGCTGTTTTAGCTTTAGCAGGAATGGTGGTTTTAATCGTGTTTGCAGCCATTTGGGGCGACAGTTATGATGTTGTCTCTTTTACAATTTTTGGTATTGGACTATTTTTATTATATTTATTTAGTACTTTATATCATTGGTTAAATATTAGCAAAAAAGGAATTACTGTATTTAGAAAATTTGACCATATTATGATTTATATTTTAATTGCATCAAGTTACACACCAATTTGCTTAGGCCCATTACGTGGAGCTTGGGGATGGAGTATTTTTGGAGTTTTGTGGGCTTTGGCAATTTTAGGAACTATCTTTTCAGCTATTTGGATTAAAGCTCCTCGAGCCTTAACAACAAGTATCTATCTAATTATGGGTTGGATGGGAATTATTGCCATTTATCCTCTTTATCAAACATTTCATCAAGCTGGAATGCTACATGGACTTTTATGGCTAGTTTTGTGTGGCGTATTTTACACAATTGGTGGAATTATTTATTGGCTAAAATTGCCAAAAACAAAATGGAAAGATTTTGGCTTTCATGAGATTTTTCATATTTTTGTTATGCTTGGAAGTGCCAGTCATTATTGGTTTGTGCTAAGATATGTGCTGAAGATATAAAAATAAAGCATAAGGAAAATTTTTGTTTCCTTACGCTTTATAGACTTCCAAAATAATTAACCAGAAATATAATGATACTTTTCCTTTAAACTCTGCAAATCCAAAGATGACAACACCTGTGTTATTTTCTCCAAAGTTTTTAGGTGAGGTCTTACTTTTCCTTCCTCAAGTCTTTTCACTGTTTTAAATGCAACTCCACTTTTTTCCGCTAATTCATTTACAGAGAAATCTGCAATTAGTCGTGCCTCTTTGACTTCTTGTCCCAATAAAGCATTATCAAGAAAGCTCAATAACGCTTCCAAATCTAATGCCAGTTCCCTTGCCAGAATTTCTAATGTAGCTATACGTGGTCTTACTTCATCCCTTTCAATAAAAGCAATTCCTTCCCTACACATATAGCACTTCTCAGCAAGCTCTTCCCTTGTCAGATTTTTACTCAACCGAGCATTCCGTATAACTTTTCCCAAAGTCAGCTCTTTTTCCGTTGAAATATGCCCACAGATTTTTAGTAATTCAACAAAATCTAAATCTAAAACATTGGAAAGCTGATACAGAGTATTTACTCGTGGTTTTTTTCTTGTTCCAGATTCGATTGCTTGTATCACAGCAACTCGAACACCGCTTCTTTCCTCTACATCTTCATAAGAAAACTTTTTTCGTTTCCGAGCTTCCATTATTATATTAGCTAATATTTTTTCCATCTTTTTCTCCTTATTTTAACTCAACCCACCAAAGCAAGTTGTTGTTGATATGCAAGTTTTATGTTAATTTCAGTATATCATATTTTACATAAAATGTCAATTATTTTTAAATATACTTGTACTTCATGACAAAAATAAGAGATATTTTAAAAATATCCCTCACCTTTAATTATATCATGTTTTTAGTTTTATGTTAAATTGACAAAATTGAAAAAATGTGCTCTAGCTTGGTTTTACCTAATTTTTTAGCTTTTCAATTTCTTCTTTCGCTTTTTCAAACTTTCGTTTCCTTCCATATCTGTTTCCTCCATTTCATTTAGGCTTAATATGAATTTTACCCATTTTGATAAGTTTTTTCTTGTCCTATTTTCTTCAGTTTGGGTAACTCTAGTATATGTATTTCACACACTTTTATCAATATTTTTATTCAATTTTCTTTGTACTCTATCTTCTAAATTTAACAATTTTATGTAAACATAATATATCTAAAGAAAGCAACAGAATAGAAAACCGTCAACAATTCACTGTAGTAAATTGAGTAAAAACAGGAGGAAAATTATGGAATTAAAATATGTCGGAGGCAACATTTTGGGAGAAAAACGCTACGAATATCAGGTAAATGATAACTGCATTGTTTATTGCACCTTTCAGAAAAACTCTGAAGAAGCATTCATAAATTTTACTGTCGGTTTGCCTGGGGGAACTTCAACAATGAGTAAAGAGGAAAGTGAAAAGTACCGGCTTGGAATTGAAGGCGATATAGGAGCCTTTACAGGAAAACGTCCTGACATAATCTTTATTAACTTTTACAAAAAAGATGCTTCTTTTGGGGATTTTTACACCGATGAAGGCAAACTCATTAAAAAAATGGTCATTCATAATAAGAAACATCACATATTCGACGGCACTGCTTATTATGAAGTAACCAGCGATGCAGAAAAACCTGGAGCAAAATCGACAGAAACTTTTGTTGCAAAAGATGAAAGTCATATGTATGCAGTGCCTTCGGAACTTATGGCTGAAAAAGAAAAATATGAAAAAATCTTTTTGGAAATTTTTGAGGCTTTGCGATAAAAGTAAAAAAGAGTGTATACGAAGATCAACCGTAGCAACAACCATAATTGCAAAACGGAAACTAAAACCTTTAGTTTCCGTTTTGTTTTAAATTTTATTTTCTCCCACTTTTTCCCTTTTTTATTAAAATTATCAATTGACAAATTGGCTTAAAAATTGTATGATATAGTATAATATACAACTTAAAATAATAGGTTTCAATAATGATTTAAAGAAGGTGTCAACAATATGAAAATAAAAAATAAATTACATGTGGGCCTTGATATCGGCTCTACAACCATAAAAATAATGGTTTTGTCGGAAGACTTAAAACCGCTTTACTCTAGCTATACGAGGCATTTTTCAGATACGAAAAAAACACTATCTGAAGTATTGCTAAAATTTATACAAGATTATCCAAACTCTGAATTCACCATGTCTCTTACTGGTTCTGGTGCATTAGAAATTTCTAGATTACTAAATATTCCTTTTATACAAGAAGTAATTGCTTGCAAAAAAGCAGTTGAAAATTTAATTCCACAAACAGATGTGGTCATTGAACTAGGTGGAGAAGATGCAAAAATTATTTATTTTGATCAATTTATAGAACAACGTATGAACGGAACTTGCGCTGGCGGAACAGGTGCTTTTTTAGACCAAATGGCGTCATTGTTAAATACAGATACAGCTGGTTTAAACGAACTTGCCAAAGGTTACAAAACGATTTACCCAATTGCTTCACGTTGTGGCGTTTTTGCGAAAACAGATATTCAGCCTTTGATTAACGAAGGCGCAGCCAAAGAAGATATCGCGGTTTCCATTTTTCAAGCAGTTGTTAATCAGACCATTTCTGGTCTTGCTTGTGGTAGACCAATTAAGGGAAAAGTAGCCTTTTTAGGCGGTCCTCTTAGCTATTTATCGGAACTTCGCAAACGTTTTATTGAAACTCTTGAACTAACAGATGAGGAAATTATTGTTCCAGAAAATGCACATTTGCTTGTGGCAACTGGTGCAGCATTTTCGTCTGTGGAAACAGAAATGATTTCAACTAAAACATTGCAATCCAATTTGAAAAAGTTTGAAAAATCGAATTATACAGAAAGTAAACCTCTTCCAGCTTTATTTGAAACAAAACAAGATTATGAAAATTTTAAAGAAAGACATGCAAAACATGCCATTAATGAGGCTCCTTTGGAAGGTTATATCGGAAATTGCTATGTGGGAATTGACGCAGGTTCTACCACAACAAAATTGGTTTTAATTAATGAAAATAATGAAATTTTATATTCATTATATCGAAATAATAATGGAAATCCACTTACTTCTGTAATTGAAATGCTGAAACAGTTGTATTTGGTATTGCCTCCAACTGCAAGATTGCGTTATAGTGGCGTAACTGGTTATGGCGAAAAATTAATCCAAACTGGCTTAAATATTGACTTAAATGAAATTGAAACCATTGCGCATTATACTGCTGCCAAAGAATTTGAGCCAGAAGTGTCCGCTATTATCGACATTGGTGGACAAGATATGAAGTACATAAAAATTAAAGATGATACGATTGATAATATTATGCTAAATGAAGCTTGTTCTTCTGGTTGTGGCTCATTTTTGGAAACTTTTGCGAAAAGTTTGGGCATTTCTATTCAAGAATTTGTGCAAGAAGCGTTAAATTCGAAAGCTCCTGTGGATTTGGGTTCGCGCTGCACCGTATTTATGAACTCCAAAATTAAACAAGCTCAAAAAGAGGGCGCATCGGTTGGCGATATATCAGCTGGACTTTCCTATTCCATTATTAAAAATGCGATCCAAAAAGTGATGAAAGTCAGAGATGTTAAAACTTTGGGTGAACATATTGTAGTACAAGGCGGAACCTTTTATAATGATGCCGTTTTGCGCAGTTTTGAAAAAATTGTTGGACGCGAAGTTGTGCGCCCTAATATTTCTGGATTAATGGGGGCCTATGGCGTAGCGCTTCTTGCAAAAGAGCAGTTTATTGCTAATATGGATATGGAATATTACTCTACTATTTTGAAAGAAAATGAATTAGAGAATTTGAATATTAAAATTACCCATACTCGTTGCAATGGCTGTGAGAACAATTGTTTGCTAACGATTAATATGTTTGATAATGGAAAAAAATTTATTTCTGGAAATCGTTGCGAAAAAGGTAGTGGCGAAAGTGGGAAAAATAAGGATTTACCAAATTTATATCAATATAAACAGGAAAGACTGTTTAGCTATAAGCCTTTAGAAGAGTGTGAAGCAAAACGTGGAACGATTGGTATTCCTAGGGTTTTAAATATGTATGAAGATTATCCTTTTTGGTTTACTTTTTTAACAAATTTGGGCTTTCGTGTTATTCTTTCTGAAAAAAGTAATCGTAAAACTTATGAAAAAGGAATTGAGTCAATGCCTTCTGAGTCAGTTTGTTATCCTGCAAAATTAGCGCATGGACATATTATGAGTTTGCTAGATAATGGCATAAAAACGATTTTCTATCCTTGCATTCCTTACTCTAGAAAGGAACACGAGGCTTCAGATAACCATTACAATTGCCCTATTGTGATTTCATATTCTGAAGTTATTAAAAATAATGTAGAAGAATTAAAAAATATTAAATATATTAATTCTTTCTTGCCAATTGATAATATTAAAAATTTGGTAAAAATAATTGGTTCTCTGGAAGAATTTAAGGAATATCATTTTACAAAGCGCGAGTTACAAATGGCAGCACAAAAAGCGGAGGAAGAATACCAAAAATATAAAAAAGATGTTCGTGATAAAGGGCAAGAAATTTTGGCATATATGGATAAAAATGATTTACGCGGAATTGTGCTTGCAGGGCGCCCTTACCATGTTGACCCAGAAATTAATCATGGAATTGACACTTTGATTACATCGCTTGGTTTGTGCGTGCTTTCTGAGGATAGTGTTGAAAATCAAGGGGAAATTAAATCTCCAATTCGTGTGGTAAATCAATGGGTTTATCATTCCCGCTTATATGCTGCTGCTGATTTTGTAGGAAAACATGATAATTTGGAAATGATCCAACTAAATTCATTTGGCTGTGGCGTGGATGCTGTAACTACTGACCAAGTAGAAGAAATTTTGAAAAGTTATGATAATATGTATACTTTGATTAAAATTGACGAAATTAATAATTTAGGCGCAATTCGTATTCGTGTACGTTCGCTTTTAGCAAGTATGAATAAGCGAATAAATGCTAAAAAATCGCCTGAAAAACTGGGAAATTACGAAATTCATAAGAAATTTTTTACAAAAGAAATGAAGGAAAATGGTTATACCATTCTTTGTCCACAAATGGCTCCTATTCATTTTGAGTTGATTACTGCTGCTGGTAGAAGCTTAGGCTATAACATTGAATTGCTGAGAGATTGCACCGAACATACAGTCGAAACAGGACTAAAATATGTCAATAATGATGCCTGCTATCCATCTATTTTAACGACTGGACAAATGATTGAAGCATTGGAAAGCGGAAAATATGATGTGAACAAAACAGCACTGATTATGTCACAAACTGGTGGTGGTTGTAGAGCAACAAATTATATTGGTTTTATCCGAAAAGCTTTAAAAGATGCTGGTTTTCCAAATGTTCCTGTGGTATCTTTTAATATTGTTGGTATGGAAAAATCAAATGGCTTTAAAATTACGCCAAAAATGATTGAGAGAATGCTAAAAGCGGTATTATATGGCGATTTGTTGCAAAAACTTTTATACAAAAACCGTGCTTACGAAGTTCACAAAGGTGAAACAAGACAAAAATTTGAACATTGGATGGAAAAATGTAAAAATTTCGTGCATTCAACTTCTCTTTCTCAATTTAAAAAAACAATTTATGATATCGTAGCTGATTTTGAAACAATTGAATTAGATTTGAGTCAGGAAAAACCAAAAGTTGGAATTGTAGGTGAAGTTTTGATAAAATATCATCCTTTTGGTAACAATTATATTGTAGATGTTTTAGAAAGTGAAGGCGCGGAAGTTGTTGCTCCTGATTTTATGGGATTTTTAAAATTTATTTGTACACATAAAATCACAAATAATACTTTATTAAATACAGACAAAACAAAATCTGCTATTTTCAAAATTGTGATTAAATTAATTGAATTATTTGAAAAAGATAATGTAACAGCATTAAAAAATTCAAAAAAAGATTATTTATTACCTTGTGATATTTGGGAATTAGAAAATAAAGTAAAAAATATTTTATCCATTGGAAATCAAACTGGTGAAGGTTGGTTTTTAACTGCCGAAATGGTAGAGTACATGGAACATGGAATTTCGAATATAGTTTGTATTCAACCTTTTGCATGTTTGCCAAATCATGTTGTTGGAAAAGGAGTAATAAAAACAATTCGTGAAAAATATCCTTATGCAAATATTTCTCCAGTTGATTATGACCCACGGAGCAAGTAAAACAAATCAAACAAATCGAATTAAATTATTATTAACTGTTGCTAAAGATAATTTAAAAAATAAAAATAATGTAAAAAAAGCAATTGAAATTGAAAATTTAATTCAAGAAGAAAATCTAGAAAATAAACAAAAAATAAATTAATTATAAAATTTTTTAAAAGTGAGTAAAAAACTCACTTTTATTTTTTTCATTATTTGTGTTCTATTTAAACTTGATTTTTTCTGTTTCCACAGGTATATTTTTATAAATTTCAAGCTTATATTTGTTTACGTTTTTAAACTTCTCTTTGTTAGATATCTTTTGATGTGTTTTTATCTATTTTTGATAATTTTTTGATTGTTTTTTCCCAAAATCATATAGTTTTTCGCTCAGATTTTCATCTAATTTTCTGCCTTTAAATTTCTATTCAAAATATAAACGCTTTTCTATATTTCATATTTTTTGTGTCTATCAGACAAGCCATATTCTATAATTATGTTTACAATCTATTAGTTTCTACAAAATTTTCCTATTTCTTTATTTCCCATAAATATTTAGCTTATTATCTTGGTCAGTTTTGATAGTAATTCCTCATCAATATTGATATTATGTAACTTTTATTTTTGGGAACTTATTTTCTTAAATCGAGCTTTTTTTGCTTTCTTAATGTTATTCCTTTTTTTCGTTCTTTGAACTCTATAAATCTTCTTATCTTTACTATTTTTTTACTTTACTTTTTACATCTGTTTCCTCCTTACTTTTAGAAGATTTTTTGGATAATCTTTGTTTAATATTCATTCATTTTAGCTCGTTTTTACTTTTCTTTTAAGATCTGTCTTATGTTCCATCTGTGTCTTTCTATTTTTACTTAAATCCTAATTTATTTTTATTTTATTCATTTTCTAATTTCTCCTACTTTATAAGCTTTGAGTAAAAGTTTTAGCAAAAATAGCCTTTTGAACTAAATAACAATGATTTCCTCCAGATATTTGCTATTATTTCCTAATTGAGTATTTCCTTTATTTTCTGCATTATTTAATCCCTAATTTATCTTCTATCAATTTATTATATTTCATATTTTATCT
>CATLEX010000052.1 GCA_949927455.1 uncultured Clostridia bacterium | reverse complement strand
GATGGAAGTATCAAAGATGAGAAAGCGCCAGCTATTTCTGTAACTACAACTTCTAATTCGATTACCTTTGTGGCAAGAGATATAATTTCAGGAGTAGCAGGTTGGAATTATTCTGAGACAAATGAAGCGCCAACAACATGGAATGAAGTTTCGCCAAGCCAAAAAAGTTTTAGTTATACAATCGAAAATTTGATAAGCAATACAACATATTATATTTGGGCAAAAGATGCGAATGGAAATATAAGTCAAGGAAAAATAGCAAAAACAATAGATGTGCAAGAACTTACAGAAGCAGATATTGAATTTGAATATTCAACTAAAGATTGGACTAATCAAAGTGTAACAGTTACAGTAAAACCAAAAGTTAGTATGACAGGTTATACTATGCAAATTAGTACAGATAAAGAACATTGGGAAGATGGAGACACACATACTTTTTCAGATAATGGAAAATTATATGTGGTTTTAAGAGATAGTACAGGACAACAAGGAAAATCAAGTGCTACAGCTAGTATTAATAATATTGATAAAATAAATCCAACAATTCCAGAAGCAGTAATTACTGCTGGAACTGCAGGTAAGAATTCATGGTATACTAGTAATATTACAGTAGAAGTAACAGAAGGAAGCGATAATGAAAGTGGAGTTCAAAAAACGATATATACTTTATCTGGTGCAACAAGTAAAGCAGAAACTGAAATTATGAGTGGACAAACAATTGAAATTTCTAATCAAGGAATAACAACAGTAACAGTATATACTTTAGATAATGTTGGTAATAAATCACAAGATAAGATATTGACAGTAAAAAAAGATACAAGTAATCCAACGATAAATTTATCACAAGCCAATACTACAACAAAAGAATATAATAAGACAATTAATGCTAATATTTCAGATGATGCATCTGGAATTAGTGTGAGAAAATATGCGCCAGGAAATAGAGATGTAAATTGGATGCGTAGTAATGGAACGAATATGAGTACGAATTTTGTAGCAAATATGCAAGCTTATTATAATAGTCTAAGTGGAGATGGATTGTATTTTGATTTTAGTAGTAATCCAGTTTATACAGTGTATGCTGAAAATGGAGCAGGTTTGGGCTCTATTCAAACAATTTCAATTTCTCAGTTATTGATTCAAGTAAGTTTTGTTCCTAATCATGGAATAATAGTTTCAGGAGGGACAATTAGTAATGGAAGTGTAACTTGTCCAAATGGTTGTTTGTTATGGGGACCATATGCAATTTTACCAGCAGGAACATATAAAATTCGATGGGAACGGACCTAATTTAGGATATGGTACGTATTCTGTTAAAGCAAATTCTGGTCAGACGACATTAATGAGTGAAAGAACTCATCAAACAGAATTTATACTTACTTTGAATCAGAAGTATAGTAATATAGAATTTTATATGAAGAATAATAGTTCTACAACGATGACGGTAGGTAGTGTGGGAATTACACAGACAAATTAGAATGTAATAAGTAAAACTAATATGGAAACAAGGGCGTTTTTGAAAACGCTCTTAATTTTTATAAATAATTGACATTTCTAGAATAAAGTAGTATTATGATAAAAAGGTGAGAAAATGAAATTGGTAGTTCAAAGAGTAAAAAATGCAAAAGTTGAAGTTGAGGGTAAGATAGTTGGAGAAATTAGAAAAGGTTTTCTAGTTTTGATTGGTATTACACATACAGATACTATTGAGGTTGCAGATTATTTAGCAAAAAAATTGTGCAATTTAAGAGTTTTTGAAGATGAAAATGAAAAAATGAATTTAGGCTTAAAAGAGGTAGATGGAGAATTGCTTTTGATTTCTCAATTTACTTTGTATGGGGATTGCAAAAGTGGTAATCGTCCATCTTTTACAGAGTCTGCTAAACCAGAATTTGCGAATGAATTATATGAATATTTTTGCAAACAATGTGAAGAGAAATATCAAGTCAAAGTGGAAAAGGGAATTTTTGGGGCCAATATGCAAGTCAGTCTTCTTAATGATGGTCCAGTTACAATTTTGTTGGAAAAATAAAGAGCGTGAAAATTTTTGTGAGCAAAAGTTTACTCGCTTTTTATTTTATAAAATTCATGAAGGTTAAAGTTGATATTTTTTTAAAATAAAATAAAAAATTTACAAAAAACTATGGAAAATTTTATAATTTGTGATACAATAACATAAACTAAATATAATAAAAGGAGAAAAGATATGTTAGCCTATAAAAGAGTGTTACTAAAGCTAAGTGGAGAAGCAATGTCAGGGGATGTAGGACATGGAATTGATCCAGATGTTGTGGGTGCGATTTGTGATCAAATTAAAATTGCTTTGGATATGGGAGTTGAAATGTCAATTGTAGTTGGCGGTGGAAATTTTTGGAGAGGTGCTAGAAATGGGCATAAAATGGAACGAACAACAGCCGATTATATGGGAATGTTAGCAACTGCTATGAATGGTTTGGCTTTGCAAGATGCCTTAGAAGCAAGAGGAATTTTTACACGTTTGCAAACAGCCATTGAAATGAGACAAATTGCAGAGCCATATATTAAAAGAAAAGCTTCGAAACATTTGTCAAAGGGAAGAGTAGTTATTTTTGCATGTGGAACAGGAAATCCATTTTTTTCAACTGATACAGCTGCTGCACTTCGAGCTGCTGAAACAGATTCAGAAGTGATTTTGTTTGCAAAAACAATTGATGGTATTTATTCAGCAGACCCAAAAGTAGATCCAAATGCAGTCAAATATGACGAAATTTCTTATATGGAAATTTTAAACCAAGATTTAAAATTAATGGATGCAACAGCTACTTCATTGTGTAAAGATAATAAAATACCATTGCAAGTATTCGCTATTAGTGATCCAAGTAATATTGTGAAAATTTTGCAAGGGGAAAAAGTAGGAACTATTGTAAAATAGGAAAGGAAGAATAATTATGAAAGAATTAGAAACAAAAATGCAAAAAACATTAGATAAATTACAAGAGAGTTTTTCAGAGGTACGTGCTGGTCGTGCAAATCCAGCAATATTAAATAAAGTATCTGTGGAGTATTATGGTGTGCAAACACCAATTAGCCAAATGGCTGGAATTTCAGTTCCAGAGGCAAGAATGATTGTTATTCAACCATGGGACATGAGTACTTTGAAGGAGATTGAAAAGGCAATTTTGGCATCAGATATTGGTTTAAATCCAAACAATGATGGTAAAGTCATTCGTTTGAATTTTCCAGAACTAACAGAGGAAAGAAGAAAAGAGTTAGTAAAAGATATTAAGAAAATGGCAGAAGAAACCAAAGTAAGTATCCGTAATATTCGTAGAGATGGTATGGAAAAAGTAAAGGCTGATTTGAAAAATGGAGATATTACAGAAGACGAAAGAGCAAAATCGGAAGAGAATATTCAAAAGTTGACTGATAAATATGTTGCTGAAATTGATAAAGTTTTGGAAAATAAAGAAAAAGAAATTTTGAATATATAAAGTAATATTGAAAGGAAATAAAATTATGGATTATGCTAATTTACCAAAACATATTGGGCTAATTATGGATGGCAATAGAAGATGGGCAAAAGGAAAAATGTTGCCAATAAAATTAGGACATAAACAAGGTGCTGAAACACTAAAGAAAATTGTTAGATATGCTAATAAAATTGGTATAAAGCATTTGACAGTATATGCTTTTTCGACAGAAAATTGGCGAAGAAGTGAGGAAGAAGTAGATGCTCTGATGAATTTATTGCAAAATTATTTGAATGATTTTACCAAAGAGGCAGATACTGAAAATATTGTGATACGAGTTTTAGGAGATGTAACAGAATTATCAGAAGATTTACAAAGGGGAATTGCATCTACGATTGAGAGAACGAAAAATAATACTGGTATCATTTTTAATATTGCGCTTAATTATGGTGGAAGAGCAGAAATGATAAAAGCAGTAAAAGAAATTTCAGAAGAAGTAAAAAATGGGAAAGTGAATACAGAAGATATTACAGAAGAAATGATTTCTAATCATTTATATACAAAAGGGCAACCAGACCCAGACTTGATTGTCAGAACAAGTGGCGAAATGCGACTTAGCGGATTTTTAATGTGGCAATCTACATACTCAGAAATTTTATTCTTAGATAAATATTGGCCAGATTTTTCAGAAAAAGATTTAGACAATGCAATTGAAAACTATCAACAAAGAAAAAGAAATTTGGGTAAATGAAAGGCGTGAAAGTTTTGTAAAGTAAAATTTTCTCGTACTTTATTGAGAGAAACGAAATAAAGAAAAGGAAAAGCAAATTATGAATATAAAAAGATTAATAACAGCATTGGTAGGGTTACCAGTAGTAATTTTACTGATTACATTAGGAAATGTATATATGATAGATACGGTTATTGCAGTAATTGCAATAATTGCTATGTACGAATATTCAATATGTATTAAGCGTGAGGCAAAATTTATTTCTTGGGTTGGCTATCTATCAGCAATTTTGATTGCATTTACACATGTTATTTCAGCTAATATTTTGAATACAATTATTACATTAGGTGTGCCAATTTTGTTATTTGTATTATTTTTAACAGTTATTGTAACCAATATGAAAATTACTTTTAAAGATGCCGCTTTTTCTTTTATAGGTATTATGTATGTAATTGGATTTCTTGGATTTTTACCAATTTTGTATGGAGTAAAAGGAGGAATATCAGGTAAATTTTTAATTTGGTTTGTTCTTATTGCAGCTTGGGGAACAGATGCAAGTGCTTATATTGTTGGTAAAAATTTTGGAAAACACAAATTTAGTAAGGTAAGCCAAAATAAAACGATTGAAGGTTGCGTTGGTGGAATACTAGGAAGTGTTTTAATTGCACTTATTTGTGCTTTTGTTATGAACACATATTTTGAAACAGAAATTGCCTATTTGACAATTGCTATTTTGATTGCTATTTTAAGTGTTGTTGGTCAAGTGGGAGATTTTTCAGCTTCTGTAATTAAAAGATATTTTTCGATTAAAGATTTTAGTGAATTATTTCCAGGACATGGTGGAATGCTAGATAGAATTGATAGTGTCATGTTTATTGCGCCGTTTGCATATTTTTTATTAACAATGTTTTTATAGAAATTGGGAGGTAAGTTTTGCAGATTATAATTGGTATTATAAAAATTGTAATTTTATTGGGATTTCTTGTTTTTATTCATGAAGGTGGTCATTTTTTAGTAGCGAAATTGTGCAGAGTGAAAGTAAGAGAATTTTCGATAGGATTTGGGCCAAATATATTTTCAAAACAAGGACGAGAGACGAAATATTCAATCAGAGCTATCCCATTTGGTGGCTATGTTGATATGCTTCGGAGAGGCAGAAAGTAGCAGTGAGCAAGGCTCATTTAGTACAGCTAAGATATGGCATAGAATTGCAATTGTGGCAGCAGGTGCAATAGTTAATATTATTTTTGGTATATTGGTATATTTTTTACTAATGACAGGCTCTGGTGTCAATCGTTCAACTGTTATTCAAAGTTTAATTCCAGAATATGTTTCAGAAAATACAGTATTACAAGCTGGTGACGAAATTTTGGAAATGAATGGAGAAAAAACTAAAATTAAATCAGATGTAGATGATATTTTATTTCAATCCAAGGGAGAACCATTGGATATATTAGTCAATAGAAATGGCGAAAATGTACATTTGGAAGTTACACCAATTGGAATTCAATCTGGAGAAATAACAAGATATATTTTAGGAGTAGAGGTAGCACAGGCTGAGAAAAGTTTTTCCAATAATTTGTATTATGGAAGTTTAGAGACAGTAGCTTTTGTGAATTCAATAGGAGATGGCTTGATTATGTTGTTGACTGGAAATGTTGGATTAAATCAAATGACAGGACCTGTTGGTATTTCTAAAATGGTGGTGCGTACGAATGGGGTATATGAATTTGTATATTTATTAGCAGTTATTTCGCTGTCACTTGGAATAACGAATCTTTTACCAATTCCAGCGTTAGATGGTGGAAAAATTTTGTTGTTAATTATTGAAGCAATTAGAAAGAAGAAAATGGATGAGGAATTAGAAATAAAAATACAGTCAATTCGGTTTTACCTTTTTAATATTATTGTCATTGTATATATCATTTCATGATGTAGCAAAACTGTTTTGATTTGAAAAATAAACGTCGTTTTGCATTGTTAAAATTCATTGTAATACTTGTTTATTTTTTAAATTTTAAAACGAAAGGGGAATTAATATGAGATGTAAAATGTGTGGAGCAGAGCTAAAAAAAGAGGGCGATATTTGCAAAAATTGTTATGATAGATATATCAAAGAAGAGGCATTAAAACTTGATAATGAGCAAGAAGTTTTTAGAATTAACCGAAAATATTCTCCGAAGTTTAATTTGTTAAAAAATGGAGAAATCGTTGTTTTGGAAATTATTATTATATTAGCAGCATTAAGTGCATACCGTCTTCCTATTGCTATTTTGATTATTTTGTTATGTGTGATAGCTTTTGGAGCATGGATGTTTTTTAATAAAGTACGAGCAAAGGGAACAAAAACTATTTTTTATGAAACAAAATTAAAATATCAAGCTAAATATTTATTTGTTAACCGAGAAGAAATTGTTCCTTATAATGAAATAAAAGATATGGCGTATTTTCAATCACGTTCACAAAAAATGTGTAAAATTGGCGATATTCGATTTTATACAAAGGGTTTTTTAAGTGGATTAACTATTAGTGATATTCCTGAAATAGAAGAAAGTTTTAATAAAATGAGAGATATTATAAACAGCACAAGATAAAACTTTTAGGAGGACAGAAAATGAACAATTATTTTTTGATACATGGTTCGTATGGAAATCCATATAAAAATTGGATTCTTTGGCTAAAAAAAGAGTTAGGTAAAAGAAAATTAAATTGCATTGTGCCAAATTTTCCTTCGCCTTATAAGCAAGATTATGAAAGCTGGAGCAAAATTTTAAAAGCGTATTTAGAAATTGGTTACATTACAGAAGATACGAGCTTTATTACGCATAGTTTGGGTGGAATTTTTATTGTTAAATTCTTAATTAAAAATGATATAAAAATCAAAAAGCTAATGACAGTAGCAGGTTTTAACAATGTTAAGTTTGAAGAAGATAATTCTTTATATGATTCATTTTATATAGAAAATCAAGACTTAGAAAAGGTACAAGAGAATTGCTTAACTAGAATTTGCTTCTATTCTGACAATGACCCTTATGTTCCACAACAAGAAGCAGAGAATTTTGCAAATGACATAAAAGCAGAAAAAGTGCTTATTTCAAATGCTGGACATTTTAATGAAAAGTATGGATATAAAGAATTTAAAGAAATATTGCAATATATAAACTAGAGAAAGGATGTTAAACACAAGATGCCAAAATATGTAAAAGATGTTTTTGCAGATTATGCAGTAGAAAATAATTTAATTAATAGCGAAATCGAAAATATCAATTTATATAAAAAGACAAATAAATTGCAAATTAATGTGATTTCTAACCAGCCAATTGCTTTAGCAGACATCGAAAGTTTTGAAAAATATGCTATCAAGCGTTTTGGCGTTGTGCAAGCACGAGTAGATATCAAATATCAAGATGTTGAGATTGAACAAAATGTGGAAAAAGAATGGAAAAACATTGTGAACTATATTGCTAAAAAGGAGCCATTTAGTCGAGCGATTTTAAATCAAAGTCATTTTGAAATCAAGGGAAAAGAATTAAGTGTAAAATTGGCAATGAAAGGTGCTGATTTTTTATTGACAAAAAAATTTGATAAGGGATTAGAGCATCTTTTGCTAAATTTGTATAACGAAAATTATAAAGTCACTTTTGAAGATGATTTGGATGAAGAATACATTGAAAAATTTGAAGAACATTTAAAAAAGCAAGAGCAGGAATTTGCTCAAAAGTTACAAGAAGAGGCAGAACAGGAGAGGGCAGATTTGCAATCACAAGAGAAAGAAATAGAAGCACAAGTGCAGGCAGAAGCAGATATTGCAAATCTAGATGAACCAGAAGAAGTTACGCCATTAATTTTTGGTAGAAGCATGAATATCAAAAGTGACCCAATTAAAATTGCTGATATTTCGGTTGACACAGAGCGAGTTTGTTTAGATGGCGAAATTGTACGAATTGGTGAATTGAAGGAACTACGAAACAACAAAGAAAAAATGATTTTTGATTTTGATTTATATGACGGAACCAGTACTATGACTTGTAAGGCATTTTTCAAAGCGGAAGAAGCCAAGAAGATTGAAAAAAGAATTAAATCTGCGAAAGGTTTAAAAATTGATGGAAATGCTAAATACAATCCATATGACAAGGAAATTGGTGTTGTAGCAAATACAATTATTGAAACATCTGGACGCAAAAAGCAAAAAAGAACAGATAACGCAAATGAGAAAAGAGTGGAGCTTCACATGCACACCAAAATGAGCCAAATGGATGCTGTAACATCATGTACTGATTTGCTAAAACGCGCGATTGATTGGGGTTGGAAATCGATTGCGATTACAGACCATGGTGTTGTGCAATCTTTTCCAGAAGCTCATAAATTTTTGAAAAGTACTGGTGCAGATTTGAAGGTTTTGTATGGGGTAGAAGCATATTTTGTAAGAGACAATGAGCGCTGTGTCAAAAAAGATAAGGGACAAGTAATCGATACAGAATATTGTGTACTGGATTTAGAAACAACAGGTTTTTCACCAATTACTGAAAAAATTACAGAAGTTGGAATGATGAAAATTAAAAATGGAGAAGTAATTGACCAATTTGAATGTTTTGTAAATCCTGAAAAGCCAATTCCACAAAGAGTTGTAGAAGTGACGCATATTACAGATGACATGGTAAAAGATGCGCAAACTATTGATAAAATTATTCCACAAATGATTGAATTTATGGGCGATGCAGTTTTAGTTGCGCATAATGCCAAATTTGATATGGCATTTTTGAAATATAATTTTGAAAAATATGGATATGAATTTAAGTATACATATATTGATACTCTGCCACTTGCAAGAAGCATGTTTCCACATTTCAAGAAGTTTAAATTAGGAATTTTAGCAGATAAATTAGGAATTGTTGTAGAAGTGGCACATCGTGCATTAGATGATGTAAAAACTTTAGTTGGTATTTTTCATAAAATGATTGAAATTGGGAAAGAAAAGGGTATCGAAAAAATAAGTGATTTTGATACAAAATTTAAGGCAGATTTTAAATCTTTGGCAACCAATCACATGATTATTTTAGCACAAAACTATGTAGGATTAAAGAATTTGTACAAGTTAATTTCATATTCACATTTGGATTATTTTTACAAAAAGCCACGTATTTTGAAAAGTGTATTAGACAAGCATCGTGAAGGCTTGATTATTGGTAGCGCATGTGAGGCGGGTGAGTTGTATATAGCGGTTCGAGATGGAAAGCCAGAAGAGGAAATTGAAGCTATCGCAGAATATTATGATTATCTAGAAATTCAACCACTTGGTAATAATGAATATTTGGTGCGAAACGAAATGGTGCCAAATAAAGAAGCGCTCAAAGAAATTAACCGCAAAATTGTTGAGTTAGGCGAAAAATTGAATAAGCCAGTTGTAGCAACTTGTGATGTTCATTTTTTGGATCCGCAAGACGAAATTTATCGTCGAATTTTGCAAGCAGGACAGGGGTATGATGATGCTGACATGCAAGCGCCATTGTATTTGCGAACCACGGAAGAAATGATGAAAGAATTTGATTATTTGGGCTATGAAAAAGCATATGAAATTGTAGTAAAAAATACGAATTTAATTTCCGATATGTGTGAAAATATTAGCCCCATTTCGCCAGAAAAATGTCCACCACATATTCCAGGTTGTGAAGAGGAAATTCGCAATATTGCGTATCAAAAAGCTCATGAATTATATGGAGATCCGCTTCCAGAGATAGTGCAAACCAGACTTGACAAAGAATTAGATTCGATTATCAAAAATGGCTTTTCGGTAATGTATATCATTGCGCAAAAGCTGGTTTGGAAATCTAATGAAGATGGCTATATTGTAGGATCTAGAGGTTCTGTTGGTTCCTCTTTTGTAGCCAATATGACAGGTATTACGGAAGTAAATTCGCTAAAAGCCCATTATCGTTGCCCCAATTGCAAATATTCTGATTTTTCGGATTATGGTGTCAAAAATGGGTTTGATTTGCCTGACAAAGATTGCCCAAAATGTGGGCATCGACTTGACAAAGACGGCATGGATATTCCGTTTGAAACGTTCTTGGGCTTCAATGGAGACAAAGAGCCTGATATTGACTTGAATTTCTCAGGAGAATATCAAGCAAAAGCTCACAAATACACAGAAGTGATTTTCGGAAAAGGCACGACTTTTAAAGCAGGAACTGTTTCTGGTGTACAAGATAAAACGGCGTTTGGTTATGTGCGAAAATATTATGAGGAACGTCATGTCCCACTTCCAAAGGCAGAAATGGCTAGAATTTCACAAGGTTGTTTGGATGTTAAAAGAACGACTGGTCAGCATCCAGGAGGAATTATTGTTGTGCCAAAAGGGCGTGAAATTTATGAATTTTGTCCAGTACAACATCCAGCAGATAAAACTGATTCTGACATGATTACAACTCATTTTGATTATCATTCGATTGACCAAAATTTATTAAAACTTGACATTTTAGGACATGACGATCCGACAATGATAAGAATGTTGCAAGATTTGACTGGTACAGATCCAACGAAAATTCCACTTGATGACAAACAGACGATGTCGATTTTCAGTTCGACAGATGCACTTGGAGTAACACCAGAGCAAATCAAATCAGAGGTTGGAACATATGGTGTTCCTGAATTTGGAACAGGCTTTAGCCGAGGAATGCTTTTGGAAACAAAACCGACAACTTTTGAAGAGCTAATTCGTTTATCTGGTTTATCGCATGGTACTGATGTTTGGCTTGGAAATGCGCAAGATTTAATTAAATCAGGAACCGCAACTTTAAGTGAGGCGATTTGTACGAGAGATGATATTATGATTTATTTGATGGATAAAGGTTTGCCGCCGAATACAGCATTTAAGATTATGGAGTCTGTCCGTAAAGGAAAAATTGCTGGTGGAAAAGAGCCAAAATGGGAAGAATATCAGAAAATTATGCGTGAGAACGATGTGCCAGAATGGTATATTAATTCGTGTAAGAAAATCAAGTATATGTTTCCAAAGGCGCATGCTGCAGCATATGTAACTAACGCTTTTCGTATTGCTTATTATAAAGTGCATGACCCACTTGCTTATTATGCAGCGTATTTCTCAATTCGAGCAAAGGCTTTTGATAGTGAATTTATGATTTATGGTAAGGAAAAAGCCAAAAATAAAATGCGTGAAATTGAAATGATGGGAAATGAGGCGACTGATAAAGATTTGAAAATGCACGAAGATTTAGAAATTGTCGTTGAGATGTATGAAAGAGGCTTTTCGTTTTTAGAAGTAGATTTGTATAAATCGCATAGTACAAGATTTCGTGTGGAAGATGGAGCAATACGTCCACCACTAAATAGCATAGCAGGTTTGGGAGATGTGGCAGCAGAGAGCATTTTTGAGGCTGCACAAGAAGAGCCGTTTGAATGTATTGACGATATGCAAGCACGTTCTAAAGTGGGAAAAGCGATTACAGAATTATTGCAGAAATTTGGTTGCTTGAAAGGAATGACACAAAGTAATCAGATGAGTTTATTTGTATAAAAGGGGAGAGAAAATATGTTTTTTGGGATACAGATAAAATATATATTAATTTATTTTGCGATAATTAATTTAATCGGTTTTTTAATGATGTGGTATGATAAACATCAAGCTAAATGGGGAAACTGGAGAGTGCCAGAAAAGACGCTTTTTATGATTACGTTTTTAGGTGGAGGAATAGGTACACTTACTGGCATGTATACATTTCGCCATAAAACCAAAAAAATGCGATTTGTTATTGGTTTTCCAACAATTTTAATTTCAGAGATTTGCTTAATCATTTATCTTGCATTATATGGAGAAGAAAAGCTTTCGGCATTTTTGGACTTATTCAAATATTAGTAAAATAAAAGGCATTTACAAAAAAATGTAAATGCTTTTTTTAGTTATTTAAAGTTATGTGTTTTAATCTAACTTTTTATAAAAATTTAAAAAATTAGATTAAATAAAATAAAATAATG
>CATLEX010000051.1 GCA_949927455.1 uncultured Clostridia bacterium | reverse complement strand
CAAACTCTTTTAAAAACAAATCAGCCCCATACTTCATGTTAAACTTACCTTGTGCAAACACCTTCAACTTCTTCTTCATACTTTCATTATCTTCAACCTGTCTATGACACCTTCTACATAAATAATAAACTAATCCCCATTCCATGCTTTTCTGTCTATTACAGCCACCAAAAGCTTCATGCTTATCTAAATTCACCACACTTTTGCAAATAAAACACTCTTTCTTACTCTGCAATATACTAAAACGTTTCTTCTCTTTCTTAGCCAGTTTATTACTTTTTTGTTTTATCTGTCCACTTCTGTCCTGTTTTCTGTCTCTTTTCTGTTTTGGATAAGGATAAAAATTATTACTTAAATCAGTTACTACATTAAAACTCATTTCCAACACCTCAACATACTCTCTATTTCAGCCTTTGGCTTTGTCTCCAATCCAGCTTCTTTGCATTCCTCAACTACTCCATTTATCAACTGCGACATTTCCTTTGAATTTAAAGTATGTGTCTGTTTATAAAGTAGATATTTATCAAAAACAATCCCATTATCTTCACAACTTCCAAACCATTTTGCATAATCATAAAACTGACTTACATCTGTTCCCTCTGGAATTTTTATGCCTATTTTTCCGTTATCATTAGTCGCAATTGTTCCATACTTCAAATTCATTTCTATCTTCATTTCTTTATCTGATATATTGTTATGTCTTGCTAATTCATTTACTAAAACATGAAAATAAGCATTTGCATCATTTGATCTCTTCGTCTTATACTCCTTCACTTCATACTGTTTGCTTGTATCCTGTTCTAATAAATACTTAATCGCCTTATCCCTTGTTCCAATCATAATCACACCTACTTATTCAATCTCAAGTCATTTACTACATTCATATAATCTTTTTCCTTAATTTCAGCAATTTCCTTATATTCATAATTTGAAAGTATCAAACCAACCACTTCACTTGTCATCTTGTATTTCTTAATCGCTTTCTCCAAAGCTTCCACCTTAGTTTTGCTAATCACTTCATCTGCAAAATCCTTCTCCTCGTTTTCCTTTGAACTATCCTCAGCCTCACTATCACTCATAATACCCACATAAGCCAACTTACTTAGTTTCAATACAACTCTGTCAAAACATCTCTTCAAAGCCATTGCATATGGATATTCATTCTTGCAATTTTTTTCACTAACTTCACCAACTTCAAATATGCCTTGCTCTTCATCACAATATCTAAAAATCAACTCATTTTTATAACCGTTTTGTATAATTTCAACAGCACTTGGTTTAAATTTACTTTCTAAACTATCATTGATTTTTAAACAGCCATTATGACTTAAAATTAACGTTGTATACATTATTTTGCCTTCTTTTGTTTCATTCTTTAAAATCCAAAAATCAGCTTCACACAATCCATATTCCTTGTTTTTTATCAAATCAATCGCTTTCTTCTTAGCTTCTTTATACTTGTTCGATAAAATAACTTGTACCTCTTTTTGCTGTTTAGACGACCACTCCATTTGCTTCTCTTCAAACTCCATACCTTACATCTCCAAAATATCCTTGTGAAACCCCTTATCAAAATAATAATCAAACTCTGTCTCTTCACACTCTCTTTTATCCACTCTACTAAAATACGTCTCTATTAATACACTCTTCAGCTCTGTTTGCATTTGTATTTGTTCAGCATCTAACGTATCATCAAAATTAAAACCTATCGTTTGCACTAAATACTCAATTGCACTCTCCTCATCCTCAAACTCTTCATCCCTTCCATTCAATCTATAAACTTTCATAATTTCCTCCTATCCCCATCTTGATTTTTTCAATTCTTCTGCTAACACATAATTTTCAATATATTCCTTTGCTGGTTCAACATGTTCTGCCCTAAAATCTTCTATACGTCTTACCCTTAAATCCCATTTTAAATCACTCATTATTTGCCTTTCTGCTTTTTGTAATGTATCTTTCTTTTGCCAATCCTCTAAATAATCTGCTATATTTACTTCTTGACGTACTTTTTCAACTATCATTTCTCTAATTGCATTATAAGCGCTTGCATGCCCTGCACTTTTTCTATTTAGCAATATTTCTAATGTCTTAATTCTTTCTTTTAACCTTTTATTTTCTTCTAATATTTCTTCCATAAAAAAAATAACCTCCTATCAATACCCACACAAGCTATTGACAAAAGGCTATTTTTAGCGTAAAATATAGATACGCTTAATAGGCTATGTCTATTATAGCTATTGTGGCTATTTAATACTGTCAAAGTTTCTCAGGCGATGCAGTATTAAATAGTTTTTATTTTATTCTTTTTCAATTATAATTTGTTTTGTCTCTTCATTTACCATTATCTTTACATTTCGCTCTTCTGGAGTAACTCCTATCATTCTTAACCAAGTTACTGGCAATGATAACTTAGGCGATATTGAGCCAGCTCCACTTTTTCCAAATGATACTTTCAAATTTCTCTCCTCCATATATAAGCTCCCTTCCTTGACAAACCGTTACGATTATGATACAATTTATCAAGGAGGGGAAGGGATTTTTTAATCCCTTTCCTGTAGACCTTCGTAGATTAATTTGTGTTGTTCTTCAACATGTTGTCTTCTACGAATTAGCGCTTGTTGTCGTTGGTAGCGGTCAAGCGCTTTTTTTATAAACTTAATCATAATTTTGTACCTCCTTTCCCTTAGGATGATTATATATTATCATATCGTAACGATAGTGTCAATACTTTTTTCAAATATTTTTTAAAATTTTTCTATGTATTGAAAATACTGCATTTCGTCTGATAAACTATAAAATTTTCAATGTACCGTTTGACTTCTTTAAATACTTATGCTACAATATACTTTAGAATAATTATTTTAATTTTTTCTTTTGAACTATCTATTACTTTGAGCGGTCATAGGTAGTTCTATTATTTTTGCCCTCCTGCTTGTCCTATCAATTGCCATATCTTTCACTAATGCAGAAAAATTGTCCTGTGCTATTTCATTAATTGTTCTTAACTTATTCAACTTTCCGTCATAATCATTACAAAAACATAAATCTCCAATTTTCTTAAATTGACTTGCACATTCTGTTTTTATATCTTCAATCTCCTTATCTCTTAACTTAATTGTCTGTTTCAACTGCTCTATTTCATTTTGCAATTCTCTTGTTGTATAACCTTCGTTTTCTCGTCTTCCAAACATTTAATTTCCTCCTTTCAAAAGTTTTATATTATTTCTCATAAGTCTCGTTGTTGTTTTCATATCGTTAAATCTACTTATGATAAACATCATTCTTACATAGTTTCTTATGCTCATTCCTTTTCCAACTCTTTCTATATCTTTTGTTTTCATTTTTTCCTCCTTATTTTTCTTTTGTTACTGCTACTTTTATCAAATAATTATCTACAATTTTTGATTTGATTTCATAATATTGGCTTAATGTAATTACATCTTCATCAAACATTCTGCTTAAAATTTCAATGTCATCAAATAACTTCTTCTGATTTTCATCTAACATTCTTACTTTCTCCTTTCCTATATTCCTAATATTTGATATACTTGTCCTACAACCATTGCAGGTAATATCCCACTTATCATACTAAGTAGCAGTAAATCTCTACTTGTATATACTATAAATCTAGTTGCTTTCTGTACTTTTGTTAATTTCATAATTTTGTACCTCCAATTTCTTTATATCGTTTAAATCAGTTAAGTCTTGACCTTCATATTTTGCTAAAAATTCTAACAGTGCTGTCCTTCTAACTTTGTAACTTCCTAATTTCAACGCTGGTAATAAATTTCTCTTAATTAACTCATACACATAATTTGCATTTGTTTTCAAAAGTTTCGCTGTTTCTGCAACTGTATATAAAACATCTTCCATTTTTCCTCCTTTCTTTTATTCAGGTCGTGGTTGTTCAACTTTTTTGTTAGTTATCTTTTTGTTAACACTTCGTATAAAAAAAATATCATCAAATTTTTTTCCTGTTAGTTCACATATTTTTATTGATACTTTTTCATTGGGATTTCTTACTCCTGTTACTATTGAACTTATATAGGCTTTAGAATACCCACTATATTTTGCTACTGCTGTTATAGTATTCCCGTCGCTCGTTAATAATTCTTTCAATTTTTGAGGGTTTTTTACTACAATCAACTTTTATTCACCTCGCTTTCTGTTATCTTGTTGTGAACATTATACATTTTTGTTTTTTATTTGTCAACACTTTTCTGAAAAATTTTTAAAAAATATTTGCATTTTGTGAACACATGTGTTATAATGTGAACAAGCGAGGTGATAAAATGCTTTCTGAAAAAGAATTAGGTAAATATTTAGCTGAAATCAGAAAAAGAAAAGGAATAAGTTTAAGAGAAGTTAATAAATTAAAAGATATTTCATACAGCCATCTTTCTATGATTGAACACGGAAAAAGAAATGTGACGCCTGCTCTATTAAGAAATTTAGCTGATTTATATAAAGTAGATTATTTAGATTTATACGAAAAGGCTGGCTACATAGATTTAATTGAAAATGAACAAAAAGACATTTTAAGAAAAATAGGTGCTGTTCCTTTATCTGATATAGATACTACGCCTATTCCTATTCTTCGGAACTGTCAAGGCTGGATATGATTATTTAGCACAAGAAAATATTATTGATTATATTCCTTTCAAAGTAAATGGAACAGATAAAGAAAATTATTATGCTTTAAACGTAACTGGTGACAGTATGACACCGCTTTTTGATGATGGCGATACCGTTATTGTGCATAAACAAGATACTTTTGAAAATGGCGAAAATTGTGTTGTACTTATAAATGGAGATGAAGCTACAGTAAAGAAAGTTTATAAAGGAGATACTGGAATTGAATTAAAAGCAGTTAATCCATACTATCCTGTTCGAACTTTTACAAATGAAGAAATTTTAAAATTACCAGTCAAGGTAATTGGAGTTGTAGAAAAATCAATAAGAAATTTTAAAAAGAAATAAAAATAGGAAAATAGATGTTCAAACCAACCACGACCTGACATTTATTTTCCCTTTACAAAAAAGTCCTTGAAAAAGGTCTTCTTATGTTATTTATTATAACATATAGTAAAACCTTTTTTCAAGAGATTTTTAAAATAAATTTAATGAAAGAAGGTTTTTATTATGCCAAAAGTAATTACAAGAAAAAGAGGAAATACTTGGGAATACAGATTTGAATTAGCAAAAATAGATGGTAAAAGAAAGCAAAAATCAAAAGGAGGTTTTACAACTCAAAAAGAAGCTAATGCTGCAGGTATATTGGCGGCGTCCGATTATCAAACTTGCGGAGTATACTTCACCCCTTCTGAAATAAGTTTTTCTGATTATTTAAAACTTTGGATGAAGCAGTATTGCAAAGTAAACTTAAATCAAAATACTTGTGAGAATTATGAAAAAAAAGTAAAATTACATATAGAGCCACATTTAGGAAAATATAAATTAAAATCTCTTACATCTGTTATTTTACAAGATTTTATTAATTTAAAATTTAATGAAGGTTACAGTAGAAATACATTATCAGTAATTAAAGGTATTTTAGTAAGTTCGTTAAATTATGCGGTAACTACATTACAATTTATCAAAAATAATCCTATGGCTTCTGTAAAGCTTCCTCTATCAAGAGCAAGGTCACAAATTGAAACTAGAAAAAAAGAAAGAATTGTATTGTCTGATGAATTTATAAAAAAACTTTTCGAAAGATTTAATGAAACTACAACTGCTTACAATGAATTACTGTTGGGCTATACTTGTGGGCTTAGGCTTGGAGAGGCTTTTGCTGTTGATTTAGAAAAAGATATTGATTATGAAAATGGCATTTTAACAGTAAATCATCAAGTTCAATTTTTAAATGGGTATTGGACTTTGCTTCCTCCAAAATATGAATCACGTCGCAAAATAAAATTAGATAGTTTTACTTTAGATAGATTAAAACAAGAAAAAGAAAAACATTTCAAATCAATTAGTTATTATGATAAATATTATACTCAATTAAAGGTTAACGATAAAAAACAATTGAATTATGAAGAGGGCACCCCCATTCATTTATTATCTACTCATGAAAATGGAACTTATATTCAACCACGAATTATGCAACACGTTGGAAGAATTGTTCATTATAAATTATATGATGAAAACGAAGATATATCTGAAGATGAATTTATCAAATATGATTTTCATTCTTTGCGACATAAACATGCAACAATGCTTTTAGAAAACGATGCAAATATCAAAGATGTTCAAGAAAGATTAGGTCATAAAAACATTGAAACAACATTGCAAATATATACACATCCAACGGAAAAAATGCAAGCTAAAACTATAAAAATTCTAGAACAATCGAATATATTAAAATAAATATTGCCCACCAATTATGTGGGCAATATTTTTTGGTGGGCAAATGGTGGGCAGTGGGCATTTTTCTATCCAATTACCTCTTCATTGCACTTTTTCTAAAATCTATGTAATGCACTATTTATAACTATTTCATAACCTCATACACAGCAACAGAAACAGCCACCGTAGCACCAACCATAGGGTTGTTACCCATACCAATCAATCCCATCATTTCAACATGAGCTGGAACAGATGAGCTTCCTGCAAATTGTGCATCAGAGTGCATTCTTCCCATAGTATCTGTCATACCATATGAAGAAGGTCCAGCTGCCATATTATCTGGATGAAGCGTTCTTCCTGTTCCTCCACCAGATGCTACTGAGAAATACTTTTTACCTTGTTCAATACATTCTTTTTTATAAGTACCCGCAACTGGATGTTGAAATCTTGTTGGGTTTGTTGAATTTCCTGTGATAGAAACATCTACTTTTTCGTGATGCATAATAGCTACACCTTCCCTTACTTCATCTGCACCATAGCATTTTACTTTTGCTCTTGGTCCGTCTGAATAAGGCGTTTCTTTTACTATTTTCAATTTTCCTGTAAAGAAATCAAATTCTGTTTCTACATGTGTAAAACCATTAATTCTTGAAATCACTTGAGCAGCATCTTTTCCTAAACCATTTAAGATAACTCTTAGTGGTTTTTGTCTTGCTTTATTGGCATTATTGGCAATACCAATTGCACCTTCTGCTGCCGCAAAACTTTCATGTCCTGCTAAAAATGCAAAACAGTCTGTTTCTTCTGACAAAAGCATAGCTCCTAAATTTCCATGTCCTAAACCAACTTTTCTGTCATCTGCAACAGAACCTGGAATACAAAAAGATTGCAATCCTTCTCCAATACATTTTGCCACTTCTGATGCTGTTTTTACGCCTCTTTTTATTGCAATCGCTGCACCAACTGTATATGCCCAACAAGCATTTTCAAAACAAATTGGTTGAATATTTCTTACCATTTCAGCCACATTTAACCCTTTATCTTCGCAAATTTTCTTTGCTTCTTCCAAAGAAGAAATCCCATTGTCGTTTAAAACTTTGTTGATTTGGTCAATTCTTCTTTCATAACTTTCAAATAAAGCCATTTTATTTCCTCCTAATTTTCTAGAATTTCTTTTAACTTTTCTAATAATTCTTCCATACTTTCATATGGTATCTTTTGAAAATTCTCATTTCCACGTATCATAGCAGATAGATTTTTTGTTTTATCATATATACAAATTACTTTTTTATGAAATCTTTCTGCATATGCTAATTCATAACCAACGCCTAAGGATGGAATTGATACTTCTGCAATAACCATATCACATCTCTTGTATATATTTGCTTTGGTGATAAAGTTTCATTTTTTGTTGAAAAAAGCGGATTTACAACATGCTTATCTAAAATTTTCCCATACTTTTCTAATTCATTTGCTATTTTTGCATAATCCTGTGCTTTTTCTCTTCCACCAGCAATCGATCCTGAAAAATAAATTTTCATATCCTACTCCTTACGTGGATCAATTTTCTTAACTGCTTCATCAAATCTACCATATTGCCCAGAAGCCTTTTCAATAGCCTCCATTGGCTCTATTCCTTTTTTGATGTTTTCCATCATCTTTCCTAAATTAACATATTTATATCCAATGATTTCATCATTTTTATCCAAACCAATTTCAGTTATGTAACCTTCTGCTAATTCCAAATATCTTGGTCCTTTTACATTTGTTGAATAAATTGTTCCAACCTGACTTCTATGTCCTTTTCCTAAATCTTCTAATCCTGCTCCTACTGGAAGTCCTCCTTCTGAGAAAGCAGATTGACTTCTACCATAAACGATTTGTAAAAACAATTCTCTCATTGCTGTATTAATGGCATCACAAACTAAATCTGTATTTAAGGCTTCCAAAATTGTTTTCCCTACTAATATTTCACCAGCCATTGCTGCTGAATGTGTCATTCCGCTGCAGCCAATTGTTTCGACTAATGCTTCTTGTATGATTCCTTCTTTAATATTTAAAGTAAGCTTACAAGCGCCTTGTTGAGGTGCACACCATCCTATTCCATGTGTTAAGCCAGAAATATCTTTAATTTCTTTGGCTTTCACCCATTTTCCTTCTTCTGGAATTGGTGCTGGGTCGTGTTTAGCTCCTTTAGCTACCTTACACATATGTTCTACTTCTTCTGAATAAATCATATTTACCTCCTTATATTTTTGATTCGCCTAAATACTTTAGACTAATTCATTCTATCATAAAGTTTTTCAAGTTTCAAGCAAATTTTACGATTTTTAAAGATTACTTATTTTTTTAAAATGAGACCACTTCTATTGTGCTTGACTAGAAAATATCATAACATCATAAAGAAAAAATCCAACTTCGGATTTTTTCTTGGTTTTGTTGAAAAATTATAACTTTTGTGTTAAAATATTTTCATGAAATTAGAATTTAAAAATACCAATAATCAATATAAAACTGTAAAAGATGTTTTAAAAAAGTATTTCTTTGTTTCGGATCGATTACTTTTAAAATTAAAACGTAATAACAAAATTTTTATCAATCACCAAATTGCTTTTCCACATACATCTTTAAAATCAAATGATGAAATTGTTGCTGATATTTCTTTTGAAGAAACAAGTAAAAACATCGTGCCTACCAAAATGGATTTGGAAATTGTTTTTGAAGATAAAACAATGCTCATTCTTAATAAACCTGCTAGTATTCCTATTCATCCCTCTATGGCACATTTTACAGATAGTTTATCAAATGGAGTGCAATATTATTTTATGCAAAACCATATTAAAACTAAAATTCGCCCCGTTAATCGCTTAGATAAAGATACTTCTGGACTTGTTATTTTTGCAAAAAATGAATATGTGCAAGAAATTTTAAGTCGTCAAATGAAACATCATACTTTTGAAAAAAGTTATCAAGCTATTTTAACTCGGAAATTTATCTAAAACAATTGGAACCATTACTGCTCCAATTAGTCGCAAAGAAAGCAGTATTATTGAGCGCGAAGTAAATCCAAATGGACAAAAAGCAATCACACATTTTCAACTCATTCAAAATTTTGAAAATTACTGCTTAGTGGAATTTAAATTAGAAACTGGCAGAACACACCAAATTCGTGTGCATTCAAAACATATTGGGCATTCCATTTTAGGAGATACATTATATGGAAGTGCTTCAAAACTAATTTCACGTCAAGCACTTCATGCCTATAAAATTGTATTTTTTGATCCTCTCACAAACCAAAAAATGCAATTTGAAACTTCTCTACCAAATGATATACTCTGTCTTTTATAAAAAAACAGGTAGCCCAAACTACCTGCTTTTTTAATAAAGGCTTTATCAATTAAAATTCATTCCAAAAAACAGTTTCTTGCAACTCTTTCCTTTCTTCATGCTTTGTACTTGGAAGTGCATCTTCTGCTGGATAACCCAAGGGTAATAAATTAACAATTTTAAAATTCTCTGGAACCTTTAAAATTTCTCTTGCCTTGCTAGGATTAAATGAACCAACCCATGTAGAACCTAAACCTAATTCTGTAATTTGTAACATCATATGAGTAGAAACAATACTAGCATCAATAATTCCTTCATCTTGCCCATCCTGTTTTCGTTTCCAAGATTCATTTTTATCATAACATACAAGCAAAATAACAGGTGCATCAAAAGTAAATTTCGTAGCTTCTTTTAATGCTTCTATTTTTTCACTATCTGTTATTACCAAAATCTTCTGTGGTTGAAAATTACAGGCGGTTGGCGCTAGCTTTCCTGCTTCTAAAATCTTTTTAATTTTTTCTATTTCAACTTCTTTTTTCAAAAATTTTCTACATGAATATCTTGCTTTCGTCAGCTCTAAAAATTCCATTTTGCTTATCCCTTTCTCACAATTTAGGCAGTTTCTGCTTTATTGGCACTTTTCATTTTTCTCTTTATTTTAATCGGTTCACGCTTTTTATTTTCATCAATAATTAATTTTGGCTCATGATTTAATTCTACTGTATCTTTTGTAATAATACATTTCGTAATATTCAAATTAGATGGAATATCATACATCACATCTCTCATAATTTCTTCAATAATCGAACGTAGCCCTCTTGCACCAGTATTTCTCTCAAGTGCCTTGTCAACAATTACTTCTAATGCCTCTGGTTCAAATTCAAGTTCAACACCATCTAGTTCTACTAATTTTTTATATTGTTTTACAAGTGCATTTTTTGGCTTTGTCACAATATCAATCAGTGCTTCACGTGTTAAACCTTCCAAAGTAGCTGTAATAGGAAGGCGCCCCACAAATTCTGGAATTAAACCAAATTTTAATAAATCTTGTGGTAATAAACTCTTGAATATTTCTGTTTTGTTAATATCTTTTTTGCTTTCAATGTTGGCACCAAATCCCATTGATTTTTTACCAGTTCTATCTTTAATAATGTTCTCTAAACCTTCAAAAGCTCCTCCACAAATAAATAATATATTCGTTGTATCAATTTGCAAAAATTCTTGATGTGGATGTTTTCGACCACCTTGTGGTGGAACCGCCGCAACAGTTCCTTCAATAATCTTAAGCAAAGCTTGTTGTACACCCTCCCCACTTACGTCTCTTGTAATAGAAGGATTTTCAGACTTTCTTGTAATTTTATCAATCTCGTCAATGTAAATAATTCCTTTTTGTGCTTTTTCTGTATCAAAATTCGCTGCTTGCAATAATTTTAGCAAAATATTTTCAACATCTTCTCCCACATAACCTGCTTCTGTAAGAGTTGTAGCATCTGCAATCGCAAACGGCACATTTAAAATTTTGGCTAATGTTTGTGCTAGTAATGTTTTGCCACAACCAGTTGGTCCAAGTAACAAAATATTACTTTTCTGCACTTCAACATCGTCCATAAATTCTAAATTATTAATTCTTTTGTAATGATTATAAACAGCCACAGACAATGTTTTTTTTGCCTCTTCTTGCCCAATTACATATTCGTCTAAAATTTTTTTAATTTCAACTGGAGTTGGCATATCAATTGGTTCAATTACATCTTCATCATCATAAATTTCTTCTTCAATAATATCTTGACATAAATTAACACATTCATCACAAATAAATACACCACTTGGTCCAGCAATAATTTTCTTAACGACTTCTTGTGGCTTTCCACAAAAAGAACATTTTATATTTCTATCTTGACTTTTTGGCATTTTTTCTGTCCTTTCTAATCTAAAAATTTAATTTTTAAAAAACTAGTTTCTCTTATCTAAAATACCATCAATTAATCCATAATTTAGTGCTTGCTCAGCTGTCATGTAATTATCTCTTTCAGTATCATTTTGAATTGTTTCTAAACTTTGACCTGTTCTTTCACTCAATAATTTATTCAATTTTTCTCTGGTTCTTACCATATGGTCTGCATGAATTTTAATTTCTGTTGTTTGACCAGAAAGTCCACCACCACCAATTAAAGGTTGATGAATTAAAATTTCAGCATTTGGTGTAGCAAATCTTTTTCCTTTTGCTCCTGAAGCTAACAAAACTGCTCCCATACTTGCTGCCATTCCTACACAAATTGTAGACACTGGACATTTGATATAATTAATCGTATCTACAATCGCCATTCCATCTGTAATAGAACCTCCTGGGCTATTAATATATAGTGAAATTTCTTTATCTGGATCTTCTGATTCCAAAAACAATAATTGTGCTACAACTAAACTAGCTGATGCAGAATTGACATCTTCTGCTAAAAATATAATTCTATCTTTCAACAATCTTGAGAAAATATCATATGATCTTTCTCCTCTACTGGTTTGTTCTATGACATATGGTACTAAACTATTTTCTATCATTTTAAAAATTTCCTCCTAGTATTTTCAATATATTTATTACTATATAACATATCAATTAAATTTTCAAGTTATTTTTTTAATAAATT
>CATLEX010000050.1 GCA_949927455.1 uncultured Clostridia bacterium | reverse complement strand
AATACTGATTTTTAGTCTTCATCAGTAAAATTAAATTCATCTTTGAATTTTTCTTTGAAAATTTCAAAAACTTGATTTAATGTTTCCTCATCATCAACACTTACATATGATTCATCTTCATCATCTTCAGAATCTTCTACTTTTAAGATAACGACTTCTCCGTCTTCTTCTTCCCCTTCTTCAATAACAGGCAACAAAACTACATATTCTTCTGAATCATATTCTATTAAATCTAAAAATTCAAATTGAACATCCTCACCATTTTCATCACTCAAAACTATTATATTACTTAGATCTTCATCTTCTAAGTTATTTATTGAATCCTCATCCATACTATTTTCTCCTTTCTTTTGTCATGTGTTTTACACATATATTATCATACACTAAATAAAATGATTTTGCAAGTGTTTTTTTATATTTTTATTTTTTTACTCCAAAAATATACAATTACTTTTAATTTACTTTCTATTAATATAGGTTTCTAAAATATAAACTGCTGCAAGAGTATCTTCAACTTCTTTTTTCTTGCGTTTGTTAACTTCTAAAAAGTTCAAAGTTTTGTTTGCAGCAATTGTAGTAAATCTTTCATCCATTGTTTCTATTTTTATTTTGTTATATTTACATTTTAATTTATGTAAAAATTTTTCTGTCACCTCTGCTCTTTGCGTTTTAGAACCATCCATATTGTAAGGCATTCCTACAACAATTGTAGAAATTTCATACATCTCCATTAACTCATCTAATTTTTTAAGCAATACTTTATCATTTCCTTTATACATTAATGTTTCTAAGCCCTGTGCTGTAATTCCTAAAGGATCTGTAATTGCCAATCCAACTTTTGAATCCCCATAATCAATTCCTAATACTCTCATTCTTCTAATCCTATATAATATTTTACTAATTTTTCTAAAAGTTCATCTCTTTCTACCAAACGAATCAAATTTCTTGCATCATTATGACTTGTTATATAAGTTGGATCACCTGATAAAATATAACCAACAATTTGATTAATCGGATTATAACCTTTTTCCACCAATGCCTCATATACCTTTTTCAAAATTTCTTTTGTACGCAAACTCTTATCTCTTTCAACCTTGAAACTCATCGTTTTATCACTTGCCATAAGTCATTCCTCCTATATATAATTAATTTGACTTTCCTCTTTTGGACAATTATCAATATACTCTTCCAACTTTTTGTTTAGTTGTTCCAAACCTGTTCCTTTATAATAGGTTGACACAACAAAATTTAATTTTGGTGAAGCTACTTGTTTTGGTTTCAATTCTCGAACACGTACTTTTTTTCCTTTAACAATTCTTATTTTCTGAATTTCTTCTTCATCTTGAACCAGTTCTAAATTTTCTATTTCCTCTTTTAAACCATTCAAAAATTCCTCAACACTACCTTCTTCCACACCAGAAAAGACAATAATAAATTTAGGTCCCATATATCTTACAAAAACATATTGTGCTGCCATCTTC
The DNA here is from genome assembly GCA_949927455.1 of uncultured Clostridia bacterium. Classification (GTDB taxonomy): domain Bacteria; phylum Bacillota; class Clostridia; order TANB77; family CAG-508; genus Scatovivens. The sequence goes on along the minus strand of CATLEX010000050.1, from coordinate 10,900 downwards.
GTTTTGATTACATTACTAATCTCTGTAATGATATCATTCCCCATTTCGCGATTAATATTTTTGTTAATTTCTTCAATATTTGTAATACGGAACATACACACAGCAGAAGTTGGGTATTTTGAAAAAATTCTTTTGGCATTTCCATATAAATATTCTGCTGAATGAAGTCCTGTAAATTTATCGATTCGATCAATATTTTCAATTGTTTCTTGATAAGAAGTAGTCTGTAAAACAGAAATAATATTGTCTTTTACAACCTCAATAATAGTTGTATCTGTTTTATCAAATGCGTGCATTTGACCACTTTCCATAATCCAATAACCAATATAAATATTATCTATGTAAAGTGGAAAAAACATTGCTGATCTTGCTCTTCCCATTTCAAACTTTTGATAAGGTAGTTTTTCAGTTTCTGAATCAATTGTAATGTACTTTGGAGTAGCTGTTGCCACACTATCTTGAAAAATCTCTTCTGTGTGAAGATTGGATAAAGCCTCATGGTGTCTACTATCCACATTAGAAGCCTTTACTACATATTCCGCCCCGATTAAATACAACAATTGTAGAATATTTTATATCATATTTTTCTATAATAATTTCATTAATTTTTTTCAATTTTTGATCAACTGTTTCTTCTTCGCCAGCAATGCTCATAAAGTCTTGCAAAACAGTCAAATTATTAATTTTTTGATTAATATTTTTAAACGCATCTAATTTTTTTTGTATATTGACATTCAATACAATCAAAATTACGATAGCCAGCACTAAAGCTAAAATAACTACTATTATCAAAATATTCACCTCTAAATTTGTTTTTAATATTTTTTTCTCATTTTGTTTAATGTATTATTCATGCTGTTTGAAAATCCACCTTTATTTTGCCCATAATTTTGATTAAAACCACCTGAATATGTTTGCCTGCTCGTTAATGGATAAACCATTTCTCCTAAATTTTTAAGTTTATTCGTAAAGTTCTTTGGATAGCCACCAATTGAAACTCTGCAATTCAGCATTGCCTCTAAATAATTTGAATACACTGTTTCATCAAATGGAATACTGCAATAAGTTACTGTATCTTTATTGAATAACTCTGTCATAAATGACATAGCAGGATCATTATAAAATGACATTCCACCAATAATTGCTTTATTCGTAAGCCCTCTTACTTTTAATTCTTTGTTAATAACAACTCTTACTTTTTCTGGTTCCAAAACACCTTGTGTCTTTAAATCTCTTAAAAAAGCAGTTAATGGCTGAATTGTCAAAATATCCATGGATTGTACCAAATAAATTTCCTGACAACTTGCAAAATAAGAAGGATTTGTATCAAAATCACAATCAATCAATACCAAAGAATGATTTTGCACCAAAGTTGATAAAATCGGTTCTGCCATCCCATAATCTTTACCATCATTTGGAAGCGCTGTATACACAGTTAAATTTTGTTTTACTTGAATTCCTTCTGCCATTCCACCTTGCAATTTTTCCAAAGAAGTATACGCAATTTTTCTTAAAGCTTCCTCATTTTGTGTATAAATATAATATGAATTTCTATTTTTAGTCATATCTAATATGGCTGTATCAATTCCGACAGAAGCAAATATTTCAGCTAAATTATTTACCAAGAAAGATACACCATTTTTCGTAGTTCCTAAAAATGTAACAATTTTCTTATCTTTTGTCATTAAACTATTTAAGTTTGACATTGAATAATCAATTGGTGATTTAATCGTTTCTAAATTTTGACTGCCATAATCAAAATTCTCTTGGTAATCATTATTTTCATAAAAATTGTCAATTGGATCAGGAGTTGTTTCAAAATTCTCTTCTATATTTTCTATCTCAGCATTTTCATCTAATTCAGACAATAAATCATCATCATCATTAAAATCTAACAATAAATTACTATCATCATCTTCTTCAGCTGTATCAAAACTCTCCATATCAAAACTATCAAATTCTTCGACTTCTTCCTCAACCACTTCTTGTAAATCAGATTGATTTTGTTCTGGTTTCAAAATATCTTCTTGATATAATTCGTCAATTGGAGCTTGTTGTTTTACTTTGGCTTTTGTTTGATAAGCTCCATATTCATCATAATCTTCAAATTCGTCAAAAGCCTCTTCTACAACACCCAGAAATTCGTCATCTTCTGCATCTCCTACATCGTCTAATTCATCTAATTCAGGAAGTTCTACTTCTTCTGTTTGTTGCTCCCACTCCATATCAAACTCTTCATTTGGCATTACTTTTTCAGTTTCTTCATCAGATTCTACCAAGTCTTCAAAATCCATTACACTTTCTTGATTATCTAGATTTTCAAAATTAGTATCTTCAAAATCACTCATATCAAAAAGTTCATTTGTATTTTCTTCAATTTCATCCAATCCATCAAAAGTATTTTCTGTAAAATTATCGTTAAAGTTCAACTCAGTTTCTGTAATTGTATCTAAATCTGGCAATTCATCTTGTTCAATTGGCTCATTTATCTCTTGCATTTGCATTGGTTCTTCAATTGGATTTTTACGTGGTCTACCTCTTTTTCCTTTTGGTTTTGTTGGATCTGGTAATGGTTTAATACGAGGTCTACCTCTACCCCTTTTAACTGGTTCTTGCATTGGTTCTTCTGTCATAGAAATAGTTGATTGTGGTGTTACATCAAATTGAGGCATTTCAATATCATCAAATTCATCAAATTCTTGATTGAACATTTGCTTTTTAGGCTGTGGCTGTGCTTGCATTACTTTGTCAGAAACTCTTGCAGGAGCTACTGGAACTCTACGCTCTGGTTTTACCGTTTTTACAGTATTTTCTTTCTTCAAAAACAAATCGTCATTCGCATCAATTTTATTCTGAACTGCTTTTTTAGAGGCCACATTACTATTTTGCATTGTTTTTGGTCTTCTTAGCATTTGCTCATCACTTGTTTGTAATGGATTTACCTTTGGTTGAACTGCTTTCTTTCCTGCAACTATTCCTGTTTTTTTGACTGAATTTGGAATCACAATGGACTGTGGCGTTTTGGTTTGATTTAATTTATTTTCTATAATATCAATTTTGACTCCCGTTCTTTTTTGATCTTGCTTTGTTTCAATATTGGAACTTCTAACACCACGAATTAATCTTCCATTTACAGCCATAATTTCTTGATATTTAGTAGAGGTCTCTTCCAAAATTGCTTTCACATTCAATGGCAAACAGTTAATAATAATTTTTAATTGCTCATCTGTATATTGAGCTGCAATATTTTCAAAACTTGCAGCATATTTTTCCGTATTTCTTCCCAACTTTTTAAAATGAGCTAAAATATTTTGAATTTCTAACTCACTTACTTCATTTTCATTTTCAGCTCGATAATTCACATCATCTGTATCGATTTTATAATACATTTTTGCTTCTTTTTTTGTACGAGGTTTATTAATTAAACGACAAACTTCCTCCATACTTCGATCATTTCCCAAAAGTGCATTATAAACACCTATCCCAAAGATTTTAACCAAAAATGAACTTCCTTTCGTATGTCGGTCTGAACAAATTAAAATAATAGAAATTTCATTTCCTTGTGTATCATGAGCTTCATCACTAATACCATCTAATTTTTCAAAAACAAATTTATCAATCGACTCATAATTATTATTTGAAAATGGTTCTAAATCTTCACTTATGATAATTCTATCATAAGATTTATCTTTTTGTATTTCTTTGATGATTGCATTAAAATAATAAACATTTTTATAAGACAAAATTTCTCTATAATCTTTTTGATATTTCTTAATAATTGCTTCCGAAATGCTTTCACTATTTACTGCAAATAAAACCTTCATTTGTATTACCCCCTCCAGCCGTTTACAATTACGGCAAAAATTAGTGGAAGAACTTGACAAATTAACAGTATCGTAACAAACGAAACTATTATTGCAAATCCTCTATCTCTTAAATCTAACTTTCTTATGCCTATTACATATTGAAAAATTGAACCAATGGCAATTCCAATAAAGCAAAATGGTATACTATAAATTCGAACCCCATTTAATATGTACGCTGTAATTCCATAGGCACTAGAACCATATTTTTCGATATATTCATCCATTTTCCCTTTGGTTGATTCCTTCATTTCTACTAATTCTGTTGCTTGTTCTGATTCTAAAACTCCTTCTCCTGTAATTGCATATACTTGAGTGGTACAAAACATGGCAAATATTATTATAATCATGATTATTTTTTTTAGCATATTCAATTAAAACCTCCTTACCACAGAATATTTCCATAGTATATTTTTCAATATTAATATCATACAATATATTCGCAAAAATAGCAACCTTTTTTTAAATTTTTTTCCATTTCTTTCAAGAAAGTTTTTAAATTTCTCAAAAGAAATGCGAGCGAAATTTTGCTTCGCAAAATTTCTCACGCTATCATAATTTATGATACAAATACTCCATCCATTTATAAACACCTTTTGCCCAATTTTGGTCACTTGCATACCTTTTATTAACCGCTAATAAATTTGAACCACTATAAAATTTTCCACTTGTTTCTGTACCATCATAAATCGTTGTTCCTGCTGGATTTAAATAATATTTTACAAACACACGTGAAATTAAATCAATTCCTTCTGCATATGTACCAAATGAATACGAACCACCATAAGGATTCGAATCAACTGCACCATAACCAAATAAATTCTTTTTATTATTGGCAATCGTAGATGTTCCCCAAGCGCTCTCATGAATACCAACACTTGCCACAAAAATCCCATTAATTCCATATTGCTTTTCTACATAATAAAAATATTCTGCACTTTGCTCAAAAACACTTTTTTTATCGTTTTTGTCTCCTGTCAAAACTTGCTTAAACTGCTCTAGTGAAAATCCACTTGGCTTTCTCAAATCCATATCAAAACTTAAATTATTAAACAATTGCTGTTTAGTATATTGTGTACTTTCTGCCAAATTTTCTTGATTTGGATTTTTAGCAGTCATACAATTCATCGGCACATAACCCTTTATTTCTGTATTTGAAACAAAAAGCCAATCTCCTTCTACTACAAGCACTTGAACCTCATCATTTTGATTTAGCGTTCCTATTTTTTCTGTATTTTGCTCAGGTTCCCTCCTTACTATAACTGATTCTGCTACCACATAAGCTTTGTCTCCTTCACTAATTTTATAATGATACCCATTTCCAGTTCCAATTCGTACAACTCTTTCAACAGGTGATTTCATAATATTTTCAGCCACTTGTTGCTCTGAAATCAATTCTCCATTTTGATATTTTTTTATCACAATCACATTTTTAATGCCTGCTCGTCCCTCTTGCATAACCTGAACAGTATCCTTAGGAAGAGTACCATCTTGCTGATATCTAGTGGTATATTCTAAATCAACTTCTTCTATGCACATTTCCTCTTGAATATCTGCCTTAGAATTTTGAGCCAAAATGTCTTCTAAATCAATTGGATTTTCATTTCTATAATAAATCTCATCTACATTATCACTAGAAACTTCTTGCTCATCTTGCGCAAAAATTTTACCATTAAAAAAAGTCAAAATAAGCATAAAAAAGAAACACGCAAAAAACACCATAAAAAGATACAAATTTTGATGATATGTACTTTTTCTTGTTTTTTCGTGTTTCTTCATTCGTAATCCCTCCAATTTTCTTCATCTTTATTTTAATATTAATTATTTATTTTGTCAATGAAAAAATTTGGGTAATTTTATAAACATTTTTTACTTCCTTAGCTCTGCTCCTAGTGCCTCCAACTCTTTCAAAATTTCCTCCATAGTAACATTAATTTCTTCATCTGTTAACGTCCTATCCTTGCTTCTAAACTTCAAAGAATATGCCACACTCTTTTTGCCTTCTCCAATTTTTTCGTCTCTGTAAACATCAAACAACTTGACTTCTTCTAAAATCTTCTTGCCTTTTTTCTCAATTGCCCTTTCAATATTGCCAACCTCTACCTCTTCATCAATTACCATCGCAATATCTCTCTCAACTGCTGGAAACTTCGCAACTTCAGTATATTTTTTATTCATTTTTCCATATTTCACAAGTTTGTCAAGCCAAATTTCTGCCACATAAACATCACTTTTGATATTATAATTATCTGCTACTTCTGGATGAATTTCTCCTAATGTTGCAATTACATCTTTACCAACTTTAATATTAGCCGTTTTACCTGGATGGTAACTATTATTACACTTTTCAGAAACCACATCATAACGCAAAACAGAGCTAATATTCAAAATTTTCTCCACTAAACCTTTCAAAATATAAAAATCGACATTTTCTCCATACATACCAATTGTAACAATTGTGTCTTCTGTTGGAACATTTCCCTTTTCAATTTGCCCATCCACATTTTTGTAAACTCTGGAAATATCAAACAAACCAACATTCTTATTTTTCTTCGATTGGTTTGTCACAATGGTTTGCAACATACTTGGAAGAGTTGTTGTTCGCATAATCGAATAATCTTCGCTCAGTGGATTTTTGACTGCAATAACCTCACTGCGCAAATCGCTATCTTCTGCCACACATAATTGGTCCAAATCCTTCTCATTCATAAAACCATAGGTGCAAATTTCTGATAAACCTTTATTTACCAGCATCTGACGAATTTTATCTGTCAACTTTTGTGACTTGGTGCGAATTCCCAAAGTGGCTTCGCTATTAATAAGTGTGCAATCCACTTTATCATATCCATAAAACCTAACAACTTCTTCTGCCAAATCTGCTAGGCATTCAATATCAACTCTAAAGTAAGGTGGAATGACAATATCTCCTTCTACCTTCATTTCCAATTTTTCCAACGCACTTACCATGTCATCTCTCGAAATATTGGTTCCCAATAATCGATTAATCTTCTCTGGATTAAATTCTACTTGGTTAAATTTTTGCTTGGTTGGATAAACATCAATTTTACCATCTACCGCTTTTCCTGCGCCAATTAACTCAACCAACTCAACTGCACGATTGATGGCTCTTTCTGCATTTTCAGCTGGCAAACCCTTTTCATAACGGCTTGATGCTTCTGTACGAAGCCCTACTTTTTTCGCTGTTTTTCGGACACTTCCGCCATTAAACACAGCTGACTCAAATACAACTGTTGTTGTCGCTTCCTCAATCTCTGAATTTTGAGCTCCCATAACACCAGCAATCGCAACTGCTTTTTCATCATCTGAAATGACTAACATATCGTTACTTAAAATTCTTTCTTGTTCATCCAAAGTTGTAATTTTTTCGCCATCATTCGCACGTCTTACCGTAATATGCTTTCCAGCAATTGAATTAATATCAAAAGCATGCATTGGTTGCCCCAATTCTAGCATCACATAATTTGTAATATCCACAATATTGTTAATCGTCCTTACGCCACATGCTTCCAAACGCCTTTTCATCCAATCTGGCGACTCACCAATCTTTACATCTTTTACCATTCTAGCAATATAACGATAGCACAAATCTGGAGCCGTAATATCAACCTTCAAGCCTTCCAATTCGATTTGATTTTCAATGTTCATTTGTGCCAAATTCTTACGTGGATTTTTAAATTCTGTATTTAACGAAATCGCTGTCTCACGCCCCAAACCTTCAATTGAAAAACAATCAGGACGATTAGAAGTAATTTCAAAATCCAAAATTTCTTCTTCTAAGCCTAAAACCTCTACAATATTCTCGCCAAGGCGACTTTCCATTTCTTGTGGCAAAATCATAATTCCATATTCAATTTGATTTGGATAACGATCAACTGCAATATTCAATTCTGAGCACGCACACATCATTCCATTCGATTCTATGCCACGAAGTTCGCCTTTTTTGATATGCACATCATTCGGCAAAGTTGCACCGCTTTTTGCAATAGGTACAATATCGCCAACACTTACATTATCCGCACCAGTTACAATTTGCAAAATTTCATTTCCAACATCCACTTTTGTCACAATCAATTTATCCGCATTAGGATGCTTTTCAATCTCCAAAATTTTTCCGACTACTACATTTTCAATATCTTTCCCACGCTCTTCAATTGTTTCTAACTTTGAGCCTGTCATTGTCAAAATATCTCCTAATTCTTTTCCAGAAACATTCATCTGGCTAAACTCTTTTAGCCACTCAATACTTGCTTTCATATACTTTCCTCCTTACAATTTCTTAAAATATCCATTTTCCTTTTCATATCCTAAACTTTGATAAAAAGCATTTGCTTCTTTTGTGTTGACTGCTGTTAAATCAATAAAATCAACCTCTAGTTTTCTTAACTCATTTTCCATATATTGAAACATTTTAGTCGCAATCCCTTGTCTTTTATACTTTGCTCTCACATTCCAAATTGTCGCAAAATCTTTACATTCTTCCACAACATCTTCATGCAAAATCACATTCATAAATCCAACTAATTCACCATCAGCCGTTACAGCAGAATAAAATAAATAATGTTCGTCATTTTTTAGCTTATTAAATTTCTCATACATTTTCTGTACATTCGTATCTTTCCCAAATCCGCTTTTATACAAATCAGGCAACTGCTCCAAATCTTCTAATGTGGTTCTTCTAATTTCAAACTCCATCATTTTCTCCTAAAATTGTTTCAAAAATCTCACATCATTTTCATACAACAAACGCAAATCATCAATTCCAAATTTGGCCATAGCAATTCTCTCTACACCAAAACCAAATGCAAATCCAGAATACTCATTTGGGTCAATTCCACAATTTTCCAAAACTTTTGGATGCACCATTCCACAACCCAAAAGTTCAATCCAACCTTCTTGTTTACAAACACGACATCCCTTTCCGCCACAAACAAAACATGAAACATCAGCCTCTGCACTTGGCTCTGTAAATGGAAAATGATGTGGACGAAAACGCACTTTCGTATTTGGTCCTAAACAATTTTTAGCAAACATTTCCAAGGTTCCTTTCAAATCAGACATCGTAATATTTTTGTCAACTACCAAACCTTCAATTTGATGAAAAACTGGTGAATGTGTAGCATCTAACGTATCCGAACGATACACTGCTCCTGGACAAATTATTTTAATTGGCGGTTTTTGATTTTCCATAACACGTGCTTGCACTGGCGATGTTTGGGTTCTCAAAATAATATCTTCTGTAATATAAAATGTATCTTGCAAATCTCTTGCTGGGTGGTCCACTGGCGTATTCAATTTATCAAAATTATAAACTGCAGTTTCTACTTCTGGCCCATCTGCAATACTATAGCCCATTCCCAAAAAGATTTCTTCGACTTCTTGAATAACCTGTGTAATTGGATGAATAGAACCGAAGTTCAATATTTTTTCCAGGCATGGTCACATCAATTTTTTCCTTTTGCAAACGTTGTTCTAATATTTTTTCTTTCACTTGGTTTTCACGTCTTTCCATTAATTTCTCAAGTTCTTCTCTTAGCTTATTTACTTTTTGACCAAAAACTGGTCTTTCCTCAGGCGCCATTCCCCCCAAGCCTTTTAACATAGAAGTCACTTCGCCCTTCTTTCCCAAATACTTAACCTTTAACTCTTGCAATTCCTGTAAAGTCTTAATTTCACCTAATTTTTTCTTAACAGCCTCTGTCATTTCTTGAATCATATCTCCCATAAAAATTCCTCCTTTTATTTAAAAATATTTATTTTTTATGTTATAACTACAAAATTGTAACTTCTACTTTACCTTTTTATAAATGTTTTCACAAGATTTACAAGTAATTTTCATTTCATAACTAGCTACTTTTTTATCTAATATTGTAATTAAAGGCTCATTATCTTTTGGACAACAAAATCTATTTTTAATTATGACTAAATTTTCCTTGCATTCTTTTCCTATTTTGCTATCTTGAAAATCCAATACTGCACTACCTTGGCTTCCACAATTACATTGATATTCTAATTCTAACCTATCATAAGTTGAATAACATAAATAACCTATATTTTCATTACACTTATCACAATACATCCAACCACCATAATTAGTCGCTAATCTTGTATTGACTAATTCTTTATTTTTTAATACTCTTGCCATCACTTTATCTCCTTTAAAAATTACTATTTTCCAACCAAAAAAGCACTTCATCCATAGGACGAAATGCTTTTCGTGTTACCACCTAACTTCATTAAAAATAAATTTTAACCTCATTTTAGTTTTAACGTAACCACCGCTTATGCCTACTAAACTTTTTAGCACAAGAACCTCAAAAGTGAAATTTCAACAAGTATTATTTTAAACAAACTTCCAGCCATGATTTGTTCTCTCTGAAAAAATATTCTTACTCATCTACTTTGCTTTTTCAAACGGTTTCTATTTTATTTTTTTATTATATCACTTTATTTTCCAAAATGCAAGTATTTTTTTACTAGAAATTAGCTTCGAATCTTCTCACTCCACTGTGCCTCACGAAACCCCACTAGCACAAAATCTTCTCCAACCAAAATTGGTCGTTTAATCAGCATTCCATTACTTGCTAGCAAATTCAGTTTTTCACTTTCTGTCATCTGTTCTAACTTTTCCTTTAAGTTCATATTTTTATAAACCAAACCACTTGTATTAAAAAACCTTTTTATCTCAAGTCCACTTTTTTCAAGCCAATTTTGCAATTCTTCCACTATTGGCGTTTCTTCTACAATATGCCTACTTTGAAAATCTATATTTTGATTTTCTAGCCACTTTTTCGCTTTTTGACAAGTACTACATTTTGGATATTCTACCAATAAATATTGCATCATTCCTCCTTATTTTACTTCTGCTTCCCACAAACCATGCTTGTTGCAATAAGCATACAATTTTGAATTTGGAATATATGGCAAATGGCATTCAGCATTTTGCTCTGGATACAATGTCACAAAATATTCTTGATTTTCTGAAACAAGTGCAATCCACTCAATAAAATGCTCTTTTT
>CATLEX010000049.1 GCA_949927455.1 uncultured Clostridia bacterium | reverse complement strand
GTAATTCCTAAATTATAATACAAATCAAAATTATTAGGACGATACTTCAAAGCATCTTGATATACTCTTTCAGCTTCTTTGAAGCGTTCTTGTTCGCATAAAAGTTCACCCAGTAAAATGGAACCTTCATAAGAATCTGGCTTATTTTTCATCAAATTTTCCAAAATTTGAATCGCTTCATTTTTTTGTCCTAATTCATTTAACAAATCTGCAATTTTAAAATAAGACTTATAATCATTTCCTTTGATATCAACTAGTTTGACATATTCATCAATTGCTTTTCTCATACCGCCTTCTTTTTCATAAATTTGAGCAAGCAACTTATGTCCACTATAACTTTCAGGATATTTTGTGACTAATTTAATTAAAACACTTTTAGCAGCTTTATAATCTCCCAATATAAAAAGAATTTTTGCTATAAATATACTTATGATTTCTGAATAATTTAAGCCATTTAGTTCTGCAAAAATAACCAAAACTGGAACAATAATAGAAAATAAATATCGCAAACTTTTGAAAAAAGAATTGCTATCAATTCCTATTTTTATTTCAATAAAACTAATCGTAATTCCGATTGCCTCTAAAACCAAAATGCTCACATAATTAGTATCATTTTTTCGAATAATCTTGAAAAATATAATAATAAAAATGGCAAAAGCCGTTAAATTAAAGCAAATTTTTTCAAGCATTTTATTCCCCTTTCATTTCCCCTTCAGCAATTATTATTTGGATTATATCACATCAAGTTCAATTAGACAATCTATTTTTTGAAATAAATAAAATTTTTCAAAAAAGATACTACGTTTGTAGTATCTTTTTGCTTTCTGTTTTAAATATCAGTTTCCACTTCTGTTTGCAATTTTTTAATTGACTGTTTATATGATTGCAAAATGCCATCTAATCTAAGCATTTCATTTTTAACTTCTTCTATTTGTTCGTCATATAGATCATCTAATTTATCTAACTCTTCATCAGATAAATGATATAAATATTCCAAACTATTTTCGTCTACTTCCATAGAAGCTTGTTCCATTTTCTCTGGCATTTGGACAGATTTCGGAACTGTAATTTCAGATACATTTTCTGGAGTATATTCCATCTCTTCTTTATGAAAAATCTGAGATACCCATTTAAAAAATCGTTTGAAAATATTTTCTTTTTCAGGAATTATCAAATCTTTTCCTACTTTATTTTCCATCATAAAACTCCTATCTCTCTAATTCTTGATTGCCTTCTGAGAGTCTTTTATAGCCTCTTAAAATTTTAGAAAGGCTCGCAATCTTTTCTTTTGTTTTTTCAATTATTTTTTGTAAAAATTGAATAATTGAAAATTTATCTTGTACTTTCTCCATTTTCTCCAATTTCATGACTTTATGCTCATTTACAGCACCACCCAACAATTCTCTTATTTTCATAATAATTGTAATGGCACTTGCAATATCATGTCTTTGTATTCCATTGATGCTATTTGCAAAATAAGTTATAACACCAATAAATCTTGAAACTTCAATTTCTTCTAAAGAAAGGATAAATTTGTGAAATTTATTTTCATAACGATTATCCAAACCATCCAAAATTTTATTTTCCAACAAATCTAATGCATCATTTACTGGAAAAGCTGGCCTGTCCTCCCTGTGCATAATCAAACCAACAAATTTATCAATTAATTCTAAGATGTCACCTTCTTTAGAACGTTCATAATTCTCTGGCTCATTATAACGATTATATTCTGAACAAATTTTGCAAAAGTTATCGTCAAAACCAAGCTTTTGCAAAAATGATTTATCTTCTTCTTTTTCACGCTTAATTCTCTCAATTTCCATAGGCGAATTGGTTCTGCGAAAAGCGTATACCAAACAAGCATTAATGACTTTATCACGACTTACTTCATCAATATTCATTCTGTCAATAAACAGTCTTGCTAATTCTGCCTTCAAAATTGCAGTTGTATCAAAAAACACCTCAATTGTTGACTTTTGATAACGACAAATAATTTCCACTTTTTTTATAATTTCTTTTTCTTCAAAAAGAGTTTTGGCAAATAATGCCTTATCAAACTTCTCAACCTTAGGAATTACTTTTGGGTCATTATTCAAAATTTCTTCAAATAGAATTTCATTATCCTCAACATCTTTTGAGAAATCATTTTCAAATTTATCTAATTTAAATTGAATATAGCGATTTTTCAAGACATTATATTTCACTTTGTCCATAAAGTCTTTTAAAGCATCTTCTGACAACATTTTTTTGAGTTCATTATAATAATATAAGCCATCTGCCAAATTGTCATTTAGTCTTTTATAGTCCTTTTTCCAGCTATCTTCTGTCGCCAAATTAGGAACCAATTTTTTTATTTTCAACAATTTTCGCATTTCACGCTCATCTTCATAATGTTTTTCTTTATATTCGATATACTTCTCTTTAATTACTTCTATATCCAACTCGTTCATAATTCCTCCATTTACTTTTGTAAGAATTTCCTTTCTATGTTATTATATCAATAAATTTCAGAATTGCAATAAATGTTACGCAAATGTAATCAATGTTACACAATTGTAATATAAATCAAATTGTAATACATAAATTTAAAATTTCCTGTAAACGCTCATCTTGTTTGGTTAAATATAAATACCCAATTAATGCTTCAAACGCTGTCGACATGCTATAGTCTGCCACATTTGCATTTTTGGCAACATGATGATTTTGCACATTTCTGCCACGTTTTACAATATCTATTTCTGCCTCTGTCAAATATTCTTGCAATTTTTTTAAAGTATCTGCCTGTGCTTTTGCTTTCACATATTGGATAGATTCAATATGTAACTTATGTGGTTTTGCATTTGAATGATTTACCAAATTCACACGAATAAACATTTCATATACACTATCTCCAATATACGCCCACACAAGAGGAGACAACATTTTTACCTCTTCTACTGCTTTTTTTCTCCCAATAAACTCCAATTTATTTTTTCCTTTCTAGTCATATTTTGCGTTCGTTTTTTAACATCCACCTTTAAATCAACAGCCTATTATTGATTTGGTTTTTCCAAACTAATTTTTCCAAATTTACAATTTCTAAAATCTTCCAAAATAATTCTGGCTACCTTTTCATCATCAACTACTCCACCTTGCTTAATAGCACCACATTTTTCGCCAATTGCTTGCATCAATTCATAAATGCTATTTTCTTGGGCTTCCAATTTTTTCGCCTCTTCCTGCGTTATTTTATAGCGTTCCAAAATCTCAGTTTTATATTCCACATACAATCTTTTTAGCAATTCATAAGCAACTTCTATACGATCCAAAATATCATCTTTAATCGTTCCCGTAAATGCTAAATTTAGCGCTACCTCATTACTTTCAAATTTGGGCCACAACACTCCTGGCGTATCTAATAATTCCTGATTTTTTCCAATTCTAACCCATTGTTTTTTCTTGGTAACACCTGGTTTATTTCCAACTTCCATGGAATTTTTTTTCGCCATTCGGTTAATGAGTGACGATTTTCCTACATTTGGAATTCCTAAAATCATCACTCGAATTGTTTTATTCACTCTACCCTTTTGCCTCTGGCGCTCAAGTTCTTCTTGCATTACAACATCTATCGTTCTTAAAACTTGTTCAATTCCTTTACCAGAATTAGCATCAATTGCAAGCGTTGTCGTCTCTTTTTCCAATGTTTTTATCCATGCTTGGCTTATCTTTTCATTTGCTAAATCAGATTTGTTTAGCAAAATCATTTTTTTCTTTCCCTTTGTTATTTCACAAATATCTGGATTTCTACTTGATATTGGAATTCTACTGTCCAGCAATTCTATCACAACATCAATTAATTTTAAATCTTCTAAAATTTGCCTTTTCGTTTTCGTCATATGACCGAGGGTACCAATTGATGTTTAATTTATATTCATTCATGATTTTCACTTCCTTTTAGTTCAATATTATTTTTTATTAACACACTCTCTAATGTTTCATTTTCATTAATGATATACAAAGTTTCATAATTTCTTTGCAAAGCGTCTTTATAATATGGCACAAATACTTCTTTTATCTTTCTTATAAAATTTTCGTTATTTCCTCTATTCATACATTTACATTTCCATATTTTCCACCCAAAAAACTCTTCTTCATCTACCTTCTACGTTCTTTTTCCAAAAATTTCTGGCTTCCCACCAATAAATTCAATTTTTCCATCAACAAAACTAACTGCTTGCTCGTCTGTAATCGCGAAAACTGGAAAAGGATTGTTCTCTAAAACATTTTCCAAAAATTCCTTAGTCCATTTTTCATGGTCTTCTCTCAAAAAATGCGGAATAATATTAAATGGCACTATACCAAGTTCTTGACATTCAATATCCTTTAAAGAAATTTGATATCTTTGTTTCCAAAAATTTTCACTTTGAATTTGTTTGCCAAGCACAATAGAACCCGCAGAAGTTCCCATTAAAACTCTCTTCTGTGCGGCTTCCCTAATTAATTCTATCGTATCAGTATCACGAAATAGCTTTGCATAAATATGTTGCTTTCCTCCCACAATATATGTCAAATCTGCTTTCATTAAACGTTTTCTAATTTCGTCTTTGGAATGCACTCTAAAATTCACAAAATCAATTTTGCCACCAATATGCCTTTCAATATTTGATAATTCACGAATGCACCATCTTTTACATTTTTCACTTTCTAATTCATACATCGCTTCATTTATAATAGCAATATTAATTTCATGTGCTGGCTTTCCAACAATTTTAGCTACCTCTTTTTCCATTTTATTTGTTGTAAAACCTTGAGACGCTAAAATCACTCTCATATAAATTTCTCCTTCTTTCTTTTACTCCATAAATGAACTTGGATGATATGCTTTAATCCCCTTCTCTTCTGCTTTTCTTAATACATCAATTCGATCATCTACAAAAGCCACCTCATTTATATCAACTTTAAAATGCTTACACCATTGTATAATAACTTCTGGTTTTAGCATCGTTGAACTAATAAAAAATATATTTTCCTTTTTTATGTTAGGATAATTTTCTTTTAACCATAAATACTTTTGTTCCATTTCATGATTGGTGACAATTGTTCCAAGCACTAATATTTTATTACTATCTAATGCTTCAACAACTTTTTGCATTGTTTTTAAAGGTCTTGCCTCATAAAATAAATGATTAAATAGCAAATCTTCTAATGATTGGCATCCAAATTCTGGACATCCACCTGCATATAACCTATCATTATATCTATACTCTGCTAATGTTCCATCAACATCAAAAAACACATATTTATCGTTTAATTTATCCATCTGTTTATTCTCCTAACTATTTAATTTTATACTGATTTCGGTCTGCTCTTTCATCAAATTCACGATCATATTTCTCATTTTCGTAATACCAATCTGTCCCTTTATTTTGTGGAACAATTCCACTTTTTTGTATCATAACATCACAAAAAACTAAAAATGGTATAATAACTCCCAAACTATTCAAAAGTAATTCTGTAGAACCATTCAAATCAAAACTTTGTGTAACTGTAAAATTTTGATATAAAACTGTTCCAAAATAGGCAGCATACATGCCAAAATATAAAGTCGCAGCAATCACACTTCTTCTTATTACAAAAACAATACATGGAATGGTCAAAAATAAAATTAATATTTCAATATTGGGATTAACTGGCTGACAAATAAAATCCAATTGCATTGCTCCCATGAGCGAAACTGCCACTCTAAATCCCCAATAAATCACAGCAAACATGGTAATCAAATAACTAAACATACTTTTCATAAAAATTCCTCCATTTTTCAAAAAAATGCGACCTGATGAGTTTTCGTAACAATACACAAAACTTTCAAGTCGCTTAAAACTTTACATTTTATTTAATTACATATTATAATCGCTTACTTTTTTATAAGCATATACTGCAGAAATTGCGAATACAACAATTAACAAAATTGCTTTTGAGTTATTGCTACCTGTACGAGGTAATTTGGTAGTATTTTTCACTGTGTTAGCATTATTATAAGTACTTGCATTGTTGGTGTTGTTTGTATTTGTATTCGTGTTTCTATTAGTATTGTTTGTATTAGTTGTTGATGCTGCAACATTAGATGTGTTTATTGAATTGTTCACATTAGCTGTATTTGTATTTGTTGCTGCCGCATTTGTATTATCAGCAGTTGATGCCGTAATTGTTAATGGAGCTGTATTAGTAGTATTATTTGTGTCTGTTGCTAATGAATATACATTTCCAAATAACACCATTGTTAAAATACCAACCATTAAACTTAATAAAATTCTACTTTTTCTTACATTTTTTAACATAATTCATCTCTCCCTTATTTTTTACATAGGTATATTATACCATATAGAAAATTTAATGCAATACTTTTTTTATAATTTTTTACATTTTTTACACATTAAATTTAAAAAGCACAATATCCCCATCTTTCATGACATATTCTTTTCCTTCAGAACGTACACGTCCTGCTTCTTTTGCCTCATTCATTGAGCCATTAGAATTCATTAAATCTTCAAAAGATACAACTTCTGCTTTAATAAATCCTCTTTCGATATCAGAATGGATTTTTCCAGCAGCCTGTGGTGCTTTTGTTCCATTAATAATAGTCCATGCTCGAACTTCTGGCTCACCAGCTGTCAAAAATGAAATATATCCTAATAATTGATAACTAGCTTTTATCAATTGATCTAGTCCTGATTCTTGTAATCCAAGCGCTTCTAACATTTCTTGTTTTTCTTCAGCTTCCAAAGCACTTAATTCTTCTTCAATTTTAACACAAAGTGGAAGTACTTGGGCCACTTCTTTATCTGCATACTCTTTTACTTTTTTAAAATGCTCATTCGCTTCTGGATTTTCAATTTCTGTTTCATCAATATTTGCCACATATAATACTTTTTTCATTGTCAGTAAAAACGTATCTTTTAAAACCTCTAATTCGTCTTCACTGTACTCAAGACTTCTTGCTACTTTTCCTTCTTCCAATGCTTTTTTTACTTTTTCTAAGGTGTCGATTTCAAATTGATACTTTTTGTCAGCTTTTAACATTTTTTTTGCTTTATCTAGTCTTTTTTCTATTGTTTCCAAATCTGCAAAAATTAATTCAAAATTTATGGTTTCAATATCCCTGATTGGTTCTACATTTCCGTCTACATGCACAATATTGGAATTTTCAAAACATCTGACAACTTGTACAATAGCATCTGTTTCACGAATATGAGAAAGGAATTTATTTCCCAGACCTTCGCCTTTACTTGCGCCTTTGACAAGTCCTGCAATATCAACAAATTCAACAATGGCATGTGTCACTTTTTGTGGTTGGTAAATTTCTGCCAATTTATCAATTCTCTCATCTGGAACGCTCACCACACCAACATTTGGCTCAATGGTGCAAAATGGATAATTTGCACATTCTGCACCTGCCTTTGTAATGCTATTGAATAATGTACTTTTTCCAACATTTGGAAGACCTACAATTCCTATTTTCATGATTTTCTCCTATTTTATTTTTCTCAAAATTTTACTTTTTATTTTTCCAATTTTTACAAACAATTTTATTCCTGTGGAATGATTTTATCAATCGGTGCACCTACTGCTGTGCAATTTGACTGTATCGTTTTTAACACAAGACTGCCTGCTCCAATTTTGACATTGTCTCCAATTTGTATGGGACCTAAAATTTTCGTTCCACAACCCACCATAACATGATTTCCAAGTGTTGGATGTCTTTTTACGGTATCTTTTCCAGTTCCACCCAAAGTTACTCCATGATAAATTGTGCAATCATTTCCAATCACAGCTGTTTGCCCAATCACAATTCCCATTCCATGATCGATAAATAATCTTTTACCAATTTTAGCCCCTGGATGAATTTCAATTCCCGTCAAAAATCTTCCCATTTGAGACAGAAGTCTTGCCAAAAATAACCAATTTTTTCGATACAAAAAATAGGCTATTTTATGAAAAACTAAAATATGAAATCCTGGATACAGCAAAATTACTTCTAAAATATGTCTTGCAGCAGGGTCTTTATCTTTTATATTCTTCGCATCTTCATATAATTCTTTCAAACCTTTTAACATCAAACATCACCTATATATTATATGAAATTCTATTGCTTGATGTGTTAAAAGATTAATTTTTCCTCTACATAATTGGCAACTTCTTCGACTTTAATTCTGACTTGTTCCATGGTATCACGGTCACGAACGGTTACACAGCCATCTGTTTCTGTGTCAAAATCAACTGTCACACAGTATGGTGTTCCAATTTCGTCTTCTCTACGATAACGTTTCCCAATGGAACCTGCTTCGTCATAATCACACATAAACCTTTTTGCCAAACTTCCATAAATTTCCATTGCCTTTTCACTTAGCTTTTTTGATAACGGCAAAACTGCTACTTTATAAGGCGAAAGCGCTGGATGCAAATGCAAAACTGTTCTGGTATCATTTTCATCAATTTTTTCCTCTTCATAACTATTGCACAAAAACGCAAGAACCACTCGATCTGCTCCCAAAGATGGCTCAATCACATATGGTACATACTTTTGGTTTGTTTCTGGGTCTTGGTAAGACAAATCTTGTTTTGAATGGTTAATATGTTGTGACAAATCATAATCTGTTCTATCTGCAATTCCCCAAAGTTCGCCCCAACCAAATGGAAAAGCAAATTCAATATCAGTTGTTGCTTTGCTATAAAATACCAATTCTTCTGCAGAATGGTCACGCAAACGAATATTTTCTTTTTGGATGCCCAAATTTAACAGCCAATTTTCGCAATAATCTTTCCAATATTTATGCCATTCCAAGTCTGTTCCAGGCTCACAGAAAAACTCTAATTCCATTTGCTCAAATTCACGTGTTCTAAATGTAAAATTTCCTGGCGTTATTTCATTACGAAATGCTTTACCAATTTGTGCAATTCCCATTGGCATTTTTTTGCGCGAAGTACGCAAAACATTTTTAAAATCCACAAAAATTCCTTGCGCTGTTTCTGGTCTTAAATAAATTTCAGCTTTCGAATCTTCTGTCACACCTTGAAAAGTTTTAAACATTAAATTAAATTTTCGTATGTCTGTAAAATTCGTTTTCTCACAATTCGGACAAGGAATTTGGTTATCTGTTATAAATTTTATCATTGCGTCATCACTCATACCATCTGCAATCATATCTTTGCCTTTTTCGTGTGCCCATTCTTCAATTAATTTATCAGCTCTGTGTCTTGTTTTACATTCTTTGCAATCAATTAATGGATCCGAAAATCCGCCTACATGACCTGATGCTACCCAAGTTTCTGGGTTCATCAAAATAGCGCTATCCAATCCAACAATATTGGGTTGCTCTTGAATAAATTTTTTGCGCCAAGCAGTTTTCACATTATTTTTAAGTTCCACTCCTAAAGGTCCATAATCCCAAGTATTTGCTAAGCCTCCATAAATCTCTGAACCTGGATAGATAAATCCTCTTGCTTTACACAAGTTCACAATTTTTTCCATTGACTCGACCATATCATACCTCTTTTCCTCTTCTTTATCTTGTAATTTTATATTTTTTTTGTGCAAAAGTCAAGTTATATTGCATATTTTTGTATATTTTCATAATTTTGACAAATACTAGCAAAAAGGAGATTACAAAATGAGCATAAAAAACTTTTTCAAACAATTATTTGAATATCATGAAGAAAATGATTATGAATTTATTTTACCCAAAAATGCTAATAATTTGCCAGAAGATTTTGAAGAAATTAATGAAAAAATTTATCCTTCACTTTCTGTTAATTTAGAATACTTAAAAACCAAGTATAATCTGCTAATCAATAGTGATGTAAAATTTAGAAAATTTGCCATTCCCATTCAAAATAAAAAAATTCCAGCTATGCTTTTGTATATTGATGGAATGGTGAATGAAACAACCATTACAAATTCTGTTTTGCAACCATTACTACTAAAAAACTCCATTACTATGCAAGAACATGAAGCCACAAAAGGCAGTCGTGTTTCAATTACTCATGCAAAACCACCCAAATTGAATTTGGAGAATTTTATTTTTGAAGGTTTAATTCCTCATAATAGCATTATCAAACAAACTGAATTTGAAGAGGTTATTAAAAATGTAAATTCTGGATTTTGCGCCCTTTTTGTTGACACTTTAGCAACTGCATTTTGTGTGGAAACCAAAGGAGTGGAAGGAAGAAGCGTTTCCAGCCCCTTAACTGAAAATGTCGTTCGTGGTTCTCAAGAAGCTTTTGTAGAAAGTCTTAGAACCAATACTTCTATGCTTCGAAAAATTGTTAATAATGAAAACTTAGTAATTGAAGAAGTTGAAGTAGGAACTTTAAGTAAAACTAAAGTGGCTATTTGTTATGTCAAAAATATTGCAAATGACGATTTAGTAGCAGAAGCAAAATATCGTGTCAATAATCTAAATGTAGATTATTTGCTTTCTTCTGGTCAATTAGAACAATTTATCAAAGACAATCCAAGTAGTCCTTTTCCACAAACCATTTCAACAGAAAGACCAGACCGTGTTAGTAATTATTTGTTAGATGGACGTATTGCTATTGTTGTCAATGGAACTCCCTTTGTGTTAGTTATACCAGCCATTTTTCTAGATTTCCTAACCTCTGGAGAAGACAAAAACTTGAATTATCAATTTGCTAATTTTCTAAAATTCATCAGAATGATTGCTGTATTTTTTGCTACTTTTTTACCAGGTTTTTATGTAGCCATTACTAATTACCATCAAGAGCTCATACCATCAGAACTTTTATTTGCAATTGCTAATTCGAGAGAGGCTATTCCTTTTCCTGTTATTTTCGAAATTTTAATTATGGAAATTTCATTTGAATTAATCCGTGAAGCAGGACTACGTGTTTCTTCTTCTTTTAGTACAACAATTGGTATTATTGGTGCTTTGATTTTAGGTGATGCTGCTGTTTCAGCAAATATTGTTAGTCCAATTTTAATTATTGTGGTTGCCTTTACGGGAATTTGCGGATTTTCTATTCCTGATTTTTCCCTTACTACCTCGATTCGAATTTATCGTTTTGCCTACATTATTTTTGGATTTTTAGCTGGATTTTTAGGAATTGCTTTTACTTTTTTCATACACTTTTTAGTGCTATCCCATTTAACATCTTTTGGCGTACCATTTTTTACACCTTATATTCCATTTAGCAACCTAAAGCGCAACAAAGGTTTTATTATGAAGCCAGTGTGGAAACGTGATCGACGCAATGAATTTTTAAACACAAAACGACCAAAAGCAGAAGATAAAATTAGCATGGATTGGAGGAATTTGAATGCAAAAGAATAATTATAAATTACAAAAATATGAAGCGATTTGCTTAATTTTAATTGTTATGGTTAGTAAATTAATTCTGAATATTCCCTACTATATTATTAATTTAGTTGGTACTGGGGCTATTATCAATATGATTTATATAGGAATTATTGGGCTGATTTTTATCTTAATTTTAAATTATCTTTTCCAAAAATTTCCTAATTCGGACATCATTGATGTTTCCGAATATTTGGGTGGAAAAGTTTTAAAAACAATTGTTAGCATCATTTTTATTTGTGTTTTCTTTTTTGTTGCCTATATTACTTTAAGTGATTTTGCTAATATGTTAAAAATTATTTATTTTGAAAAAAGCCCACTGATTTTTATTTTACTATTTTTTATGATCGGTATTGTAGTAGCCAATTTAATTGGTTTTAAAGCAATTGTTCGTACCATTTGTTTTGTTGTTCCATTTACCATTATCAGTATATTGCTAGCATTATTCGCCGTATATGACGATTTTTCAATGAATAAATTTACACCATTTTTTGGCTACAATTTTCAAACAACTTTTGTTAATGGACTGCTAAATACTTTTTCACTTTACATTATCACTTACTATTACTTTTTAATGCCACTTTTAAAAGACAGTTTTCATTACCAAAAAATAACAACTGCTTCTTACGCTATTTCTTGGGTTTTATTATTTTTAACCGTGATTTCTATCTTAACTATTTTTCCGATAGAAAATGATACTGAACCAATTAATTCATTGTATTTACTATCTCGAAAAATAACACTAGGCGATTTCGTACAAAGACTAGATGCAATCTTTATTTTGCTGTGGCTGATTTCTATTTTTTGCTATTTAAGTGTCAGCGTTTTCATGATTACTCGTGTCTTTTCAAAACTAACAAACCTTGCTAATTCGAAAATGATTACACTCTCTAGTACTTGTATTTTATTTGGACTTTGCCTGTTACCATTTAATATTGCCGTTGGTCATTTTCTAGAAGACATTGTTTATAAATATTTAATTATTGGTTTAGTATTTGGCATTAATTTTATCATTATGATTTTAGCCAATTTAAAATTCAAATTTAAGAAAGGAAATTCAATTATTCATTATGGTTAAAAAATACA
>CATLEX010000048.1 GCA_949927455.1 uncultured Clostridia bacterium | reverse complement strand
TATGGAGAGCTATTGAAAATTATTCGAATTGATTTGTTTCAATTGATATTTCTTTTTACAGTTATGAATTTTGTTGAGAAAATAGTAATTCCAATTAATTTTGTATTTTGATGGTTTTCTGTTTTCGTTTTGCTTAAAATGCGATTTGCAATTTCAATAGCTGCTAGAGATTTGGCAATATATATAACAATAATATACAAAATTAATGCTACCATTCCTAATCCAGAACCAATAATTGTAATAAATAATATCACAATCAGTATTGGAAATACAGCAAATGTAATTAAACCTTTACCAGTATCTTTTAGCAAATCCATTCCAATATTTTCTGTTCTGTGTAAGTTTTTGAATTTCGTAACTACAAATATCATAATCAAGCAAACAATTAATGTTTTAAAAGCAACTGTAAATGCTTCTAATACATAATTTTTGTTCTCATAGCCTCTTTCTTTTGGATGTGTTAAATGAAATTTTACTTCACCAATTTGTGCTCCTTCTGGAATCGTTTCTTCTTTTTCTGAGCTATAGTCTAATATTCCATGAACAATAGCATTCTGCGCAACTGACAACTGATTTACACCAGCATATACATTTCTAAAAACAGTTCCGTTTAAGTTAAGTGTATCTGCTACTGCTCTTACGTCTCTGAGCACATATGAATTGGTATCAAAATCTATATTAGCACCACAGCTATATACATCATAAGCTGAACCAGAAAAATGAATATCCTGTCCCATTAAATAAACAGAACCATTAATTTCAGCATTTGAAATATCTATTTCTTGGGCCATTACATAAACATTTCCATAAATCATTGCTTGATCAATGGTAGCTTTTTGAGCCATCACATACACGTTTCCATTAATCATTTCTTTAATGTTTACATGATTTTCACATAAATATACATCATTATCTGTAATATCTAAATGATCTTCTTCTCCTGTTTCTAATGAAATTGGGTCAATTCCTGCCTCAGAGTTTTCTTCAGAGGTTGTTTGTAAATTCTCCAATTCTTGATTTTCTAAATCCTCTGGATAAGCTGCAAATACAAATGTTGTTATCATTGTCATTAGTAAAAACAAAATTCCTATTCTTTTTTTCATTTTTAGTATTTCCTTTCTAATAAAAAATTTATTTTTAAATTCCTTTTATTATTTTGACAGCTTCAGCATAATTTTCTGAACCTGTTATATAACTTCCTGAAACCAATCTGTCACATCCAGCATTTCTCACAGCCTCAGCTGTCTCACTATTAATTCCACCATCTGCTTCAAGATCAATTTCTAGGTTATTATTAATGATATATTGTTTTAAATCTTTTATTTTTTGCAATGTTTCAGGTATTAACTTTTGCCCACCTTTTCCTGGCACAACTGTCATAACAAGCACTTGATGAATATATGGCAAAAATTCTTTTATGCAATCAATTTCAGTTTCTGGATTAATGGCAATTCCCACTTGTATATCATTTCTTTTTATCTCATTGATCATTTCCATCATTCTATTTTTTTCTTTGATTGCTTCATAATGAAAAGTCATAATTTTAGGCTCTAAGTCTAAATACTCATCTATAAATTCTTCTACCTTTTCCACCATGAAATGTACATCCAAACCAATATTGCTAATGTGCGAAAGTGTTAAAGCACTCTCTTTCATAAATTCTAATGTATTTTTTTCAACAAATTTTCCGTCCATCACATCAATATGAAAATAATCTACTTTTGCAGTTTCTAGATTATAAAACATAGAAACTGTATTATCCTTTGGAATAGACAAAATAGATACTGACACTTCTGACATATTTTTCTTCTCCTTCTAATTGGTTTTTATTCTACTGTTACTAATTGATCTCCTCCTGAAAAATCTACTGATTTATTAAATTTCACCACATCATCAACATAAACTTTAACATCTTTTACTCCTGAAGATGTGTAGCTTGCCGTAATATCTGTTGTTGTTAATTTTTTTGTTTCAGAATATATCGTATCATCTCCAATCTTAATAACAACTTTAGAAGATTTTACTTCTGGTTTTGCTGGTGGTGTTACAGTATTTGCTGTTTCATTGGTTGTATTTGCTGTAACAGTTGGCGCACTTGGTGTTTCTGGTTCTGTATAATTCATCAAAGATTTTAAATTCACATTAACAGTTACTTTTGATTTTTTCGGCTGTTTATTGACCACAAGTGAAATATTACTTCCTTCTTTCACTGTCTTGTTAGCATTTACACTTTGTGAAATAACAATTCCATCACTCTTATTAGCATTTTCTTCGTATGTCACTTCCACTTTTAATCCTAATCCTTCTAAAGCACTTCTAGCTTCTGCTTCTGATTTATTGATAACACTTGGAACTGTCACATCTTTAAATTGACTACCTTTACTAACTGTAATATTCACAACTGTATCTAATGTAATTTCTGTACCACCTTCTTGGTCCACTTCTGTTACAATTCCAGCTTCAACTTCTTCATTGAATTCTTCCTTAATTTCATATTTTACAACTAAATCTTCATCGTCCAAATCTTCTGTTAATGCTTCTAATTCTTTGATTAAGTCTTCTTTTTTCTTGCCAATCATTTTCTTTGGCAATTTTACTTTGGTATTTTTCAATTTTTCTGCCAAAGCCTCATCCAAACTTCCTTGGCTCACAGTCAAAACAAATTCCTCTTCTGCTGTCACTTTATAATTTTCTTGATAGGCTGGCTTTTGATTTATTACATAGTCTTTTTCTACTTCATCACTATTTTCATATTTTATTTCATAATTTGTAAAGCCTAATTCTTCTAATAGTGCTTTTGCAGCCTCTAATGTCATAGCATTTCCACTTTCGTCTGTTACTAAATTTGGAATTTGAATTTCTTGTGGTTTGCCAGAAAATAATGCTAATGTGCCAAACATTGCTCCAAAAAATAATGCAATTGCTATTAGTATAATAACTACTATTTTTAAAAATTTATGTTTTGCAAAAAAAGCTCTCACTTTACCTTTTGGTTTTTCTGGTTCATTATTTTCTACTTTTTTAGCTTTTCGTTCGCTATTTTTCTCTAATTCCATATCATAAATAGTTGGTATTTTTTGTGTTGGAGAATTACTAGATGCAGCTTGTATGACAACAAAGTTTTCATTTGGTTCTTTTAAACTTCTCGTTAAATCTTCCAACATTTGAGTGGCATTTTGGTAGCGACAATTTGGGTCTTTTTGCATTGCCTTCAAAATAATCATATTAACGCTCTTTGGGATTTCTTCATTATATTCGATTGGCTCAACTGGCTCTTCTTGCACTTGTTTTAAAGCAACTGAAACAGGTGTATCTGCATCAAATGGAACTCTTGCTGTTAACATTTCATATAACACAATTCCTAGTGAATATAAATCGGATTTTGCGTCTGTAAATCCGCCTTTCGCATGTTCTGGCGAAAAATAATGTACCGAGCCAATGGTTGTGCCAAATGCTGTAATGGTTGAATTAGACACTGCTTTTGCAATTCCGAAATCCGTTACTTTGGCAATTCCATCTTCTGTTATGATAATATTATGTGGCTTAATGTCTCTATGTATAATATTATTTTTGTGTGCTACTTCTAAGGCGGAAGCAATTTGAATGCCAATATTGACAGACCATTTCCAAGAAAGAATACCATCTTCTACAATAATTTCCTTTAACGTTTTTCCTTGAATTAACTCCATAACAATATAATACAAATTATCTTCATTTCCAACATCATAGATTGACACAATATTAGGATGCGTTAGACTTGCTGCAGCTTGTGCTTCTGAATTAAATCTTTTGATAAAATCTGTATCAGTTGTAAATTCGTCTTTCAAAATCTTAATTGCAACAAATCGATTTAGCACATGACATTTTGCTTTATAAACTGTTGCCATTCCACCATTTCCTATTTTTTCTAAAATCTCGTATCTGTTATCTAACATTTTTCCAATAAGATTCATTTTTTATCTCCTTTTTACTCTTTATTTAAGCCAAAACTTCAATCACCAGTTGCATCAATAATAATGGTTGTAATATTATCAATTCCACCTTCTCGGTTAGCACTATTGATAAGTGCTGCTACTGGATTTTCTGGATTTTCCAGTAGAATTTTATAAACTTCTTCGTCTTTTAACATGTTTGTTAATCCATCTGAACACATCAAAATAATATCGTCTTTTAAAAATCCTTTACACATTACATCAGGTTCCACCAAAGAATTACAGCCAACTGCTTTGACTAACATGTTTTTCTTTGGATGTGTCTGTGCCTCTTCTTTCGTAATTTTTCCATCTTTCACAAGTCCTTGCACATAACTATGATCAGTTGTCAGCCTTTGCATTATTTTTTTTCGAATACGATAAACTCGACTATCTCCAACATGACCGATAAATGCCTTATTATTATATATTAAACACACGTCCAAAGTAGTACCCATATCTTTTAATTCTTCTGCTTCTTTGGAACGTTCATATACCATCAAATTCGCATATTCTATACTATCTTTAATGAGTTTCATAATGGTTTCTTTTTCTTTTACAATTCCTTCAAAATTATTGCAAATATAATTTTGTGCACTATAAACAGCTACTGAACTTGCAATTTCTCCACCTTTATAGCCTCCCATTCCATCTGCCAATATAAACAATTTGATTGCATCTGCCTCTTGTGCTGCATAAAAATTATCTTGGTTCATGTCACGTGCTTTGCCAATATCTGACTTTGCTAAAATTCTCAAACTCATATCACCCCTTGTCTTAGAAGTTCCTTTCTATTTTTGGTTCAAATTTTGTCTTCTTAATTGTCGAGCAAAATTTTACTTTGTAAAATTTTTCACGCTCTCTATCACATTTAGCCTACTCTCTCTTATGGTAAGTTACTTTTTAAATTTTGTCTTCTTAATTGGCCGCAAGCTGCATTAATATCTGAACCTAATTCTCTTCTAATAGTTGCTACTATCCCATGTTCATTTAGATAATCTCTAAATTTTATGATGTTTTCATTTGTACTTTTTATGTAATCTCCATCTTGAATTGGATTAATGGGTATTAAATTAACATGTGCTAACATTCCCTTTAACAATTTTGTAAGTTCCTTAGCCGCTTCTATCTGGTCATTATTATCCTTCGCCAAAGCATATTCAAATGAAATTCGCTTATTCGTTTTTTCAATATAATATCGGCAAGCCTTCAGCAATTCCTCAATAGGATAAGTCTGGTTAATCGGCATCATAGAACTTCTTGTTTCATTATTAGCGCTATGTAACGAAATCGATAATGTGCATTGCATTTGTTTGTCTGCTAATTCGTAAATTTTTGGAACCAATCCACTTGTCGAAATAGAAATATGCCTTGCTCCAATATTTAGTGCTTTGGGATGATTTAAAATGCGAATTGCTTTCATTACATTGTCAAAATTATCTAATGGTTCCCCAATTCCCATAAATACAATATTGGAAATACGAATGTTTTCATCTTTTTCAATTTCCAAAATTTGCTGAACAATTTCGCTTGGCTTTAAATTCCTTACAAATGGAATTCCTGTTGAAGCACAAAATTTGCATCCCATTTTGCAACCTATCTGCGAAGACACACATACTGTAAAGCCATGATGATATTGCATTAAAACAGTTTCAATTAAATTATTTTGGCTATCGCATACATTAAATAAATATTTTTTTGTGCCATCTTTTGAGACCAATTTATGTTCAATTTGAAATTTTCCAATTTCATAATTTGCTTGCAATTTTTCTCTCAAATCCAAAGACAAATTGGTCATTTCGCCAAATGTTTCTACTCTTTCTTGATATAACCATTTTACAATTTGTTCTGCTCGAAACGGCTTTTCCCCCATATCTTTCATTTCTTGCTTTAAATCGTCTAAATTAAAATCATGTATATTTTTTTTCAAATATTTCTCTCCTATTTTATATCATAAACTTATTTTTCATTCAATAGCTATTTTAATTTTTCTTTACAATATAACATCTTTTTGACTGATGCAATACTTCAATTTGGTCTTGTTCTTGATTTTGAGCTAAATATTCATCCAAATCTGCTGTTTCATCTGTCATTCCTATCTTTACGATATACTTCACATTTTCCTTAGCTAAGCCATCCTTTAATTCATATCGTGTGCTATCTTCCAAAATTTCATTATATTTTATTTTATCAGACTGCATATTACTAATTGCTAAAGTCCAAGCTCTTTCATAATTACTTCCTGTTATCAATAAAACATTTTCTGCTTTAACATCTTCTATTGTTTTCAAAATAACTGCAAATTCTATTTGGTCTTTGGCAAAATTATTAAATGCAAAAATTAAACCTTTATATTTATAATTTTCTTCAAAATACATACCAACATAATTTTTTAAAGTTTCCTTTTTTTCTTGTGGCAAAATTGTTCCTGCTTTAAAAATAATCGTTAGTACAACAAGTAAAACCCAAGCTCCTTCATAAACTGGAAGTACAAACTTCCATATTTTTTTCTGCGCATACTCGTTTACTAATCTTATGGTAATCGCTAAAACGCAAACCCACAATACATAGTACAATTTAAAGAAATAATATTTTGAAATCATTTCTCTTTGCCATACCAAATAAGCAACCACAAAATAAGCTCCAAACACCCAAGAGAAAATATCCAAAAAAGTCACTTTAAATTCCTTTTTACGTATTTTCAAAATCATATCTCCAATATATAATAAGCCAAAAAATATATAAAATATAAAGTTTTTATAAAGGTTAGTATACATACCACCATCATTCTTCAAAGCTTCTACCAAATTACTTTGATCTGCAATAAAAAAGGTTGGCACAAACAAATAGCCAATTCCCAAAGCTGTAATCACAAGCAAAATTCCTGTTGTAATTAACGTTTTTTTCTTGAAAAACTTAATATATGTTTTGCCTTCTTCTCCAAAATCCTTGCAAAACAAATAAATACAAACTGCCGCAAAAACGCCTGGCACAAACAAACAATAAGAAAAAATAACACCCATCGCAAGTAGCGAAACTAATGAAATCGCCAGTAGCAATTTATTTTTCAATTCTCCATATAAAGTTGGTACTACTAAAAGTAAACTTGTTACAAACATCACGCCAAGCGACAAATACGAAAAGCCATACATATAAGAACTATATGGATACGCAAACATAAATAACCATAACAAAAACATGGTGAGTACAAAACCAAGTTTTCCCTTAATTTTATCCATTATTAATACATAAAAAACTAGACTACTTAAAAATAGTATTCCAATATCAAACATTTCATATACATAATATTCTGGTATGCCAAACAAACCATTCATAACATTCATCAAAAGTCCATCATTAATATAAGCTCCTGTTTGCATAACATTAAAGTTATAAATGGTTTTGTCTTCACAATTTATAAATATGATTAAATTATCTGAAAAATGTTTCGCTGCTCTGTAATGAATTGCAGAATCAATAGCTGCATATTTCAAGCCACCATCTTGAGGCTTTATTTCCTTCACAACAATTACTATAAAAATCGCACACAAAATTACAAGACCTACTATCTCTTGTTTTCGAACTGTATATTGTTGAAAGTCTTTATTTTTTACAGTCTTGTACCCTAAAGCAGTAGCAAAAATCACATTAATGCCTAATAACAACCACAAATGACATGTGATTTTTAGCAGTCCCAAAATCATACAAACTGTAATATTGTATCCCATAAAAACCACAATAAAAATGGTTAGCCACTTAATCATATTGAGTTTTTCATCTGATTTTTTAAAAGCCAAAAATCCAACTGCCAATAAAATAATCGAAAACACATAAACAATTTGCATTACTTTTTCCTCCTTAAAATCCAGCCTTCATGCACCTCACATGGCACACGCAAAATCACTTTTTGCTCTGCCTTCCCAGGATTTACTGTGTCAATTTCTTCTCCTGTTTCATCATTCCATAAGTTCTCTATCGAAAATACAAGTGGCTGAATTTGCCTTGGAATAATTAATTCCAAACAATCTCCCACAGATAATTTATTACGAATTTCAATCAAAACTTTTCCATCTTCCAATGCTCGAATTACTTTTCCACCAAATTCATAATCACTATTATACTGGCGACCTGAATAATCTTGAAAATCAGTATTCTCTCGATCATTAAAATAAAAAGTCGTAAGTCCACGTGTTTTGGTTTTCTCTAATTCTTTCAAATACATTTCTGCATCATAATTTTCTGGATTTTGAGCAATACTATCTATCGCATTTCGATAAGCATTTACTACACTTGCCACATAATATTCTGTTTTCAATCTACCTTCAATTTTTAGGCTATCCACACCCATTGCCATAATTTCTGGCAATTCTTTAATCAAGCACAAATCCTTGGAAGAAAAAATATAGGTTCCCTTTTCGTCTGTTTCTACTGGCATCAGTTCTCCTGGACGATTTCTATCTTCAGCATACAAATTAAAAGCCCAACGACATGTTTGTGCACAATCTCCAAGATTTCCGAGAACGATTAGCTAAAAATTCACTTAAAAAACAACGTCCTGAATAGCCAAAACATAGTGCACCATGCACAAACATTTCTATGCTCAAATCTTCTGGTTTATGTTCCATAATTTCTTGGATCTGTTTTTTATTTAGTTCTCGTCCTAAAATTACTCGTTTCGCACCATTTTTATGCCAAAATTCACAAGTATGATAACTTACTGTGTTGGCTTGTGTGCTAATATGTACTTCGCAATCTGGTGCATATTGCTTCACAATGTCAACCACGCCACCATCTGAAACAATAATACCATCAATCTTTAAATCATTTAACATTTTAGCTTGCTCTTTAATCTCCTCATACGTTTCATCCCAAGCAAAAATATTAATTGCTACATATACTTTTTTCAAAATCGAATGCGCATATTCCACTGTTTTCACCAAATCATCCTCTGTTAGTTCAGAACGAGAACGAAGTGACAATTTCGGCGTTCCACAATAGATAGCATCTGAACCATACAAAAATGCCACTTTTGCTTTTTCAAAAGAACCGAGCAGGCGCCAATAATTCAACTTTTTTCATGATCTTTTTCCTCTTTTATTATTTCTATTTGCCATTATAACATTAATTTTTGAAATTTTCAACCATTATTTTGAGCAAAACTCATAGGCTCCATTTTCTACATAAAAATAAATATACTTCTCATCTTCAGAGTCATAAGAAATTTTCTTATTTTTCTCGGTTTTCCCATTTTGGTAAAGTATGTCATTTTTATATAAAATTTGTGGGTTATCTGACATTTTTTCAATGGCTATTTTAGTTTTAGTTGGTAAATCAACTTTCAAGATAAGTTCATTCTCCAATTTTTCAGCTTGTAATTGGATATTTCCTTTTATCGTTGTAACAGCACTTGTTATTTTGGTCAAATTTCCAAAATTTGGTTTGACTGAAATCACATCATAACCTTTTTCTAATGGCTCAATTCCTGCAAAATATTTTGACATTATGATGAGTGGTCCACCTGCCCAAGCATGATTCTTAGTAGCAATTTCAGGATTCCAATTTTCCCAAAGTGTAGAACAACTCTCTTTTCCATTGACCATTTCGTCATATCGCTTTTGAATACGCTCTTGCGCTTCTTCTATTTTTCCCATTTCACACAATGCTTGTAAAATATATTTTTCCATGTAAACAGTACATTCAAAAGAATTTTTCAAAATATCTGAAATAGTTTCATGTTTATCGCTATCTGCCAAACCAGAAATCACAGCAATGGCATTGGCTCTCTCATCAATGTAATCACAACCTGCTGTTTTATAACCTTTATCTGTCCATAATTTCTGATAATTTTCCTTCAAATCGCTAAGACGTTTTTTGAAATCTTGTGTATCTTCCTTGTATCCCAAAATTTCTGCCATTCGGTAAGTTTTGTTCATTGCTAAATAATACCAAGCATTTTCTAACGCTTCATAGTCCACATTTCCGCTCGAATCGCCCCATTCCCAAATCGGATATGAAACACTACTATGTACTAATCCACTCTCTTCCTTCACATACCACAAATTCAAATAATCTTTTATATGTGGATATACAAATTCTAAAAATTCTGTTTTTCCTGTATATTCATAATAATCATACATAGCATTAATGCCAGCTAGCATTTGTGTTGGCAAATGCAAAAGGTCATCTGAATTTGGAACAACTGTTAGCAAAATATTGTCTTCTCGTTTCCAACCTATCGTCGTCCTGACTGCCTTTTCAAACAAATCATACGCTTTTGTGTCAAGCGCATACATGGCTTCTAGCATTTCAGTACTCGTATCGCCAAACCACTGCGCACGTTCGCGATTTGGGCAATCCATATAACTATCTCTCATATTAACATATAAGGTTCGATTTGCCATTTTCCATAATTTATTAAAAAATTCATCATTACACTCAAAATTTCCTGTCATTTCTGCATCATATCCAGTCTCACGATACCCTAAGCTGATAATTTTTACACCAGCTGGAATTTCATAATAAACTGTTTCTCCATTCATCCAAGCAAGAGACTCAAATTCTTGCTCGCCTTCTTTTGTAAGATAGGTGCATTTTACAGAATCTCCACTAACATCTTCATAAAAATCTGTTTTGATGGTAATTTTCTTATCTTTTTCAGCTTCAATTTTTAAATATGGTGTAAATTGTGCATTATATGGAATTTTCAAAGTCAATTTTTCTTTCTTTTTAGTTGTATAACCTTGATAATCTGCCATATTTTCATATTCTTTTAAACCATAATCTTTAAATTGTGGAATTTCTCGTTCAATTAATTCTCCCCAAGGCTCACTTCCTGCAACATTTAAAACTGTACTATTAACCCAGCTAGAATCATCAAAATCTGGTTTATACCAATTTTCATTTGCCAAATTAGCATCATAATAAACATTGTACTCAATCAAGCGTTTATTGGGTCTTAACTCATCTTGCAAATACGCTTGATTTTTTGCTACTTTCCAAGTTTCATTGCTGACTAAATAATTATCTCCAATTTTGGCTTGAAACAACAAAGCTCCTTGTCCACTCGAATTATGAGAATAGCTAATATCGCCCCAATACCAAACAAGAATTGCAATTGTATTTTTTCCTTCTTTTAAAGAATCGCTCAAATCCACCTCATCATAATACATAGAATTCCTCGTTTGTCCACGTTTTAAGCCACCTTCACGAACTACCATTTCTCCATTAATATAAAGCCAATATTTTGAATCAACTGCAATTTGAGCAACTACATTTTCCAAATCTTTTTGCTTCAAATCTACTGTTTTTCGAAAACACATCCATTGATTATTTTCTGTTGTGCCATCCCAAATATAGTTTCCGTGCCATTCTACTGGCTCTTTTTTTAGTGCCTCAGACGAAATTTCTTGTACTTCTTTTGCTGTTTTATTGTTTGTCTTCTTCACCAAAAATATGGCAAGTACAATTCCTACCACTACCATTATAATTATGATGATTTTGCGTTTCATTTTTTAGTCCCCCAACTAATTTATATTATATATTGCACTTATTCTATTCCTAATACTTTGAAAATTCTTTCTGCAATAATTTTCATGCCTTCATTATTTGGATGAAATGCCTCTTCTCTAGTTCCTACCGTAATATCTTCTCCTTTTGTACCTGTTCTTTTTTCTCCAATATGTGATTGATACTGCTCGGTTACTAAATCTGTAATATTGATAAAATCAATTCCATATTTTTCACATATCGTTGGTATCATAGCCAATCGTTCTTCATTGATAAACCACATTGCTATCCAAATCATTTTTGCATTTGGCGAATGCTCTTTCACTTTTTCAATCATCTCGATAGCACTTTGTTCAAAACTTTCTGTTGGAACGCAATTGTCCCCTAATTGAAAAATCACTAAATCTTGATTAGAAATTAAATCCTCAGTAAAATGTTCATTTAACCAATCTGTTCTACTCGAAATAATACGATTTTCCTCCCAATCAATCGCGCTAATACGGTTCATATTAAGACTTTCATATTTCTGTTTTAACTTTTTCTCTAGCAAATAATAATAATCATGTTCTTTGTCTGTTGCTGCCATGCCAATTCCGCCCTTTTCAAGTGTGATACTATTGCCAATTACAAGAGCATGATATGCATTTTCTTCCTTTTCGTATGGCATCATATCTTTTAGCTTTTGTGCCAAAATTGGCATAATTAACTGATAACCTGCATCGTTAATATGAATCCAATCTTCTTGTTTATACATATTTCCTGTTCCTGCAAAATTTTGCGCTAAATCCAAATATTCGATATTCCACTTTGCACACATTTTCTGGACTTCTGCAAAAAATGTATCTCGTCTAAGTTTAATTTCATTTCTTGCGTTTTCGTCATCTGTTAAATGAGAAATGGTTTCGTCATCTAACAAAAATGGTTGTACATAACAAATTTGGGTATCAGGCAATTCTTTTTTCAATTTTTCTACTACTGCTTCTAAATCTGC
>CATLEX010000047.1 GCA_949927455.1 uncultured Clostridia bacterium | reverse complement strand
TTATCGGATTTGGGGAGTTATGGAATTTCGATTGGAAAATTAAAAATGAATTTGGATTTAGAAGAGATTAAAAATGAAATTCGCTTAAAACGTGATGATTTGGCTTGGATGGGGATTGATATTAAAGGGACAAATGTGATTGTGACTGTGGTAGAGGCAATTGAAAAGCCTGAAATTGTAGATGAGAATACACCTTCTAATATTTTATCAGATAGAACTGGAACGGTTTCCAAAATGGTGGTGAGAAATGGAACAGCAAGAGTAAATGTACGGAGATACAGTAAATGTAGGGGATTTACTTGTGGAAGGAGTGATGGAAGGAAAGTATACAGGAATTAGGGAAGTGAATAGTGATGCAGATATTTATATAGTAAGTCATTATGAAAAAGAAAAAAAAGAGGCGTTTATTCAGGAAAATAGCGAAAGAACGGGTAACGTGGAAAAAAATGTAGAAATTTATATTCATAAATTTAAAATATTTTTCAATAAAGGGGTTCCAAAATTTCAAAATTGTGATACAATAAGAACATATAAAAAAGTAAAACTATTTTCGAATTATTATATCCCTATAGAAATCGTAAATGTTACTAATTTTGAGACGACCAAAAACTTTAAATGTCTTACGGAACAGGAGCTTACAGAGAAATTAACAAAGGAGTTACAAAAGGAATTAAATCAAGAATTAAACATTTCTGATTTGAATAATGTACAGCAAAATGTTATTTCCGTAGCAGATACGGATGGAGTAACAGTCAAAGTAATGTATGAAGTAGAAGAGAAAATAGGAACTAAAGATTGAGGAAAGGAATTTGAAAATATGGAAGAAAGAAGTTTAAAAGTACTTGCGAATGACACAACTTTTTTTAACAAAATCTCAAATACTTTAACAAAATTGTTAATTCCAACAAAAATTGGATTAAATGGAATGTTAATTACACTAAAGAGAAATGCAGTTTTAAAGTCATACGAAAATTATAAAGCAGTAGATAGAGAAGATACGAATAAAGAGGAAACTTTGCGTAATCGTTATGAGGAGAGTTATACGTTGTATTTAGAATCAATTGATAAATATATCATGGATTCTGTTTACAAAAAAGTGAAAAGTGGAGCTGCGTCTTCTTTTGAGCAAAATGCGTTGTCAAACTATTATAATGTGGTGCATTTGAAAGATAAAGAATATAATGAATATAAAGCAAGAAAGCAAAAATTTTTAATTGATTTGGATTATGAGAGTGTTTTAAATGGAGGCAAAGAAAAATTAGTAAAAAGATATCGTAAATTGTACATTGAAAAAAGTGATGAATTGTATAAATCAATTTTGAAACATTATTCCGTAAAATTAGCAGATGGTATTAAGGAAAAAAACTTAAACCAAATTGAATTATACAAAAGTATTTTTTTGACATTAGATGATTATGTAAAAACAATTTTGCCACTGAAATTAGAAGAGGATTTTAGGGATTTTGAAAAAATTAAAAAAGCTTATGATGAGTTAGATAGATTTGATATTGGTAAATTGGACGAAAAAGACTTTTTAGAAAAAAATGTGATTTTACTTGGCATGAGCAGAACTTTGTTTACTCATAGTTTACCACTTGTGGCAGCAGAGCAATGCTATCAAAAATTGCTAAAAGATACACGTAGTTTGATTGTAACAACAAAACAAGAAACCAAACAAGAAGAAATTTATCAAACATTATTAAAAGTAATTCAAAATTATAATGAAAAATTGTTATCAACAAAAGTGTATTGGGAAAAGCCAGATGAAAGAGATTCATATAAGAAATTTTGGGCAGAGTATAGCAATGCAACTTCAGATGACGAAAGAGAGATTGCAATATTGAAAAAAGAATTGCATGATGTAAAAGAAGATACACCAAAGGAAAAACAAATACGTCAATTTTATAAAAATAAGTTAGTAGAATTTGGTGTGATGAGACAACTAAAGAATTCTTGTCAAACATTAGAAGATATGAGATTGACGAAGGTAAAAGTTTAGAGGTTAATAAAAATGAAGCAATATGTAGAAGTAGAATACAGAGAATTAGAGCAGTTTGGCAATTATGATGAATTTGTAAATAACGTAATTGCCAAATGCTTTGAAGTGGAAAATTTAGATAAAACTAAATTATACGTGAGTATTATTTTGACAGTACCAAGTGTCATTCGTATGTTAAATTACGAGTTTCGAAAGGTAGATAAAGAAACAGATGTATTATCATTTCCCATGTTTGAAAAGGAAGAAATTTATGAAATACAAGCAGAGGAAGCTTTAGGAGATATTATTATTTCTGTGGAAAGAGTGAGAGAACAAGCAGAAGAATATGGACACAGTTTTGAGAGGGAGTTAGCCTATATGTTGGTGCATGGTTTTTATCACTTAATGGGAGAAGACCATATGGAAGAAGAAGAGAAAAAGCAGATGCGAAAAAAAGAGGAAAACGTTTTGCAACAATTAAACATAACAAGATGAGGTAAAAATGGAAAATAAATGGAGAAATAAAAATTTTAAAATGGCATTAAAAAATAGTATGTCAGGAATTGAATATACGATTAAAACGCAACGAAATTTGAAAATTCAAGTGATATGTGCAATAGTTGCTATTTTGCTTGCTGTGACTTTAAAATTAACTCCAATTGAATGGATGATTTTGTGGATGGTGATAGGGAGTGTATTGTTTGCAGAAATAGTAAATACAGCCATAGAAATTATGCTAGACTTATACACGCAAGAATATAATGAAACGATAAAAATTGCAAAAGATATTGCAAGTGGTGCAGTATTAATTAGCTCGATGGTGTCAGTCATTATTGGAGGAAT
This sequence comes from uncultured Clostridia bacterium, assembly GCA_949927455.1. Classification (GTDB taxonomy): domain Bacteria; phylum Bacillota; class Clostridia; order TANB77; family CAG-508; genus Scatovivens. The sequence continues at coordinate 9,955 of CATLEX010000047.1, read as the reverse complement.
TTTATTTTTACCCAAAATATTAAATTAAATAAAGAGGGAAATTTTTATGAATAAAGAAACGAAAATTTTAGTAATAGTTACGATTGTATTATTTATGGCACTAGGTGCAGTTTTAGGGATAAAAGTTTACAACAAAAATAAAGCTGGACAAGGTATTAAGACAGAAATAAAAGAAGTTGAAGAAAGTTCTCAAGAAGAACCACAACCACAGCCAGAGGAGAAGAAAGAAGACATTAAAATTTTTAAGGGGAATGATAGGCCAATTGCTTTTATGATTGATAACAATGTTAATGCACAACCGCAATCTGCTTTAAATCAAGCGTATCTTGTTTATGAAATCATTGTAGAAGGTGGAGAAACAAGGCTGATGGCACTTTTTAAGGGAGTTGATGTTTCAGGGAAAGATGTTACAGTAGGACCAATTAGAAGTGCACGTCATTATTTTATTGATTATGCTTTGGAAAATGATGCGATTTATGCACATTTGGGACAAAGTCCTCAAGCGGAATCTTACATATCTAATTTTAATGTTTCAGACATTAATGGGCAAATTTATGATACAGGAAAAGCGAGAACAGGTACATCTTTATATTGGAGAGAGAAGTCCAAAAAAGCTCCACACAATGCGTATACTAGTATAAAAAGTATTTTGGAAATTTGCCAAAAGAAAAATTACAAAACAACTTCAAATAAGAAAAGTGTATTGCATTATGTTGCAGAGGAAGTAAAATTTGCAGAGACAGCAATTTCTGCTTCAAAGATAAACATTCCATATGGACCAAATCATACTGTTCAATATGTTTATGATGAAGCAAGTGGCAGATATACGAGATTTTCTAAAGGAAAAAAACAAGTGGATGAGCAAACAGGTGAAGATGTAACGGCTAAAAATATTATTGTGACTTTTATTCGAAATACAACATTAGATGATGGTGAAGGAAAAGGGCGTCAAGATTTAGATAACTTCACAAATGCGAAAGGATATTATATCACAAATGGAAAGGCAATTAAAATTACTTGTAAAAAGCAAAATGTAGGTGGACAAACCCAATATGTTGACGAGGCAGGCAATGAAATTAATGTAAATGATGGCAATACATGGATTAATATTTGTCCGATAGATAGCAAGGTAACATTTGAATAGGAGAAAATATGAACAACAATTTTAAATCGGGGTTTGTGTCTTTTGTAGGAAGAACGAATGTTGGTAAGTCAACTTTGCTCAATTGTCTTATGAAGGAAAAAATTGCTATTACAGCCAACAAGCCACAAACCACAAGAACCGCAATTAAAGCTATTTTAAATAGTGATGATTATCAAATTATTATTACTGATACACCTGGCATTCATAAACCCAAAACAAAACTCAGTAAAACTATGGTAGATACTGCATTTACAGTAGCACAAGATGTGGATTTGGTGGTGTTTTTAATAGAAGCAACTTCTCAAGAAATTGGCCCAGGTGATAGAAGAATCCTAGAAAAATTAAAACAAGACCAAAAAAAATGTATTTTGGCAATTAACAAAATGGATTTAGTTCAGAAGGAAACTTTGTTAAAACTTATCCAAATATATAGTGAAGAATATGATTTTGCGGCAGTTGTGCCAATTTCAGCGACCGCTGGAAAAGGTACAGATGAGTTGCTAGATGAAATCGTTAAAAACTTGCCAAATGGACCAAAATATTATAGCGAAGAAGAATACACAGATCAAACTACACGTCAAATGATTGAAGAAATTATTCGTGAAAAAGCACTACGTTTTTTAAATGACGAAGTGCCACATGGTGTATATGTAGAAGTAGAAAAATTTAAAACAGGCAAAACCATGAAAGATGAGAAAATTTTTAATATTAATAGTGTAATTTATTGTAATCGAGAAGTGCATAAAGGAATTATTATTGGAAAAGGTGGAGCAATGTTGAAAAAAATTTCGACTTCAAGCAGACAAGATATTGAAAAAATGCTTGGTGAAAAAGTCAATTTGAAAGTTTGGGTAAAAGTTCGTGAAGGCTGGCAAGAGCAGGATAGTATTGTAAAAGGATATAAATTAAAATGAAGCAAATTAAGGTAAATGGAGTTATTTTAGTTGAAAATAATATGGGCGATTTTGATAAAATGCTGACTATGCTAACTCCAAATTTAGGAAAGATTGGGTGTAGTGCAAGAGGTGCAAGAAGGCCGAAAAGTCTTCTTTTGGCTGGTACCCAATTTTTGTGTTTTGGTGAATATTTGCTCTATAAAAGCGGAGATAACTATTCAATGAATTCATGTGAAACCATTGAAATGTTTTACAATATTAGAACAGATTTGGAAAAGCTTACATATGCTACCTATATCACAAAAATTGTAAATGATGTTACAACAGAAAATCAAAATTCGTATCATACCTTGAAGTTATTTTTAAATACTTTATTTGCGATTTCTGAAACAGATAAAGATTTGGATTTTATTACAACTGTTTTTAAATTAAGGTTGTTGAAAATTTTGGGATTTTCACCTAATATTAAAGAATGTGTGTGCTGTAAGTCCAAAGAAAATATTACCCATTTTAGTTTTAAGGATAATGGTTTTAAATGCGATAGTTGTAGCAAGCAAGATACAGGCGCAGTTGCAATAGCAGAGCCTACCCAGAACGCTATTCAATATATTATGCTTGCTGATCCAAAAAAGATTTTTTCGTTCCAGCTATCAGAGAAATATACAAAAGAGTTGGAATTAGTTTCCAATATTTACCTGAACGAAAAATTAGAAAAAGAATATAAGTTAGAAAAATTATTTTAGAATAATAAAAGAACAATATAATTGCTTTTAACTGAAAAAACATCTTTAAATATTTATAATCGATTAAAATTGAACTTGACAAAATTAAGAGAATATGATATATAATTTATAAAATAGGAATTATTCCTATTTTTAGGGAGCTTTATTCATGGAAAATTACTCGAAGCAAAGAGAAGAGATTATCGATATTATGAAAGAATTATATAATCATCCTACTGCAGAAGAAATTTATTTTTTAGTTAAACAAAAAGACCCAGCAATTAGTAGAAGTACGGTTTATCGAAATTTAAAATTTCTTTCAGATAAGGGAGTTGTAACGCAAATTTCTGTGTCAAATGGTCCAGATCGATACGATTATATAGAAGAACGTAAAAAACATGGACATGTTATTTGTACAAAATGTGGAAGATTATATGATTTTAATTATGATTTAGATATTGAAAAAGTAAAACAGAATATTTTTAGCCAAACAGGAGTAGAAATTTTAAATGATGGAATTGCAATGAAAGGAATTTGTAGTTCTTGTAAAAGTAAAATGTAAAAAGCTCGAAAATTAATTTTAGGAGGGAAAGATATGCCAGAATTGAAAGGTACAAAAACAGAAAAAAATTTGATGGAGGCATTTGCAGGAGAATCACAAGCTAGAAATAAATATACATATTTTGCAAGTGTTGCTAAAAAAGAAGGATATGAGCAAATTGCTGCTATATTTGAGGAAACAGCATATAATGAAAAAGAGCATGCAAAAATGTGGTTTAAAGAATTGGGCGGAATAGGAAGCACAATTGATAATTTAAAAGCAGCAGCAGCTGGAGAGAATTTTGAATGGACTGATATGTATGACAGAATGGCAAAAGAAGCTAGAGAAGAAGGATTTGAAAGAATTGCTTATTTGTTTGAAGCAGTTGGAAAAATAGAAAAAGAGCATGAGGAAAGATATAAAAAATTATTGGAAAATGTAGAAGGTGATTTAGTATTTTCAAAAGATGGAGATAGAATTTGGAAATGTAGAAATTGTGGACACATTTGTGTTGGTAAAAAAGCACCAGATGTTTGCCCAGTTTGTAGCCATCCAAAAGCATTTTTTGAAATTAAAGCAGAGAATTATTAATCAAAAAAGAAGGTATCCTAGAAAAAGGTTACCTTCTTTTTAGTTGTATGTTTCACACAGATTAATGATGTCTCATATGTCTATTATGGTGAGTATTATTTTGTTCTGTTTCATGCTCATAATTATTGCGTATCAAACAATTATTATGAGTATGTTGTTGGTTTTGTGTACATCCTTCAACATAACATGAATAATTTTCGTTATTATTATTGTGAAGGTAAGGGCAAGTTTGTGTAGGACAGTTTTCTATATTGCAAATATCTTGCACATGATTGGTCTGTTTTGCATAAATAACATTACAAGCTAAAAGTAAAGTAATGATTACAGTTGCCAATAAAAATTTTTTCATAAGTTATCCTCCTTTAAATTATTAAAAATTATATCATAGATTAAAAAGATTTGCTAGTAGTTTTAGGAATATTTATATTTTAATTTTCTCTTAATCTATCCACAATCGATTCTTGATTAAATATTTTGATGCAACTTATGGCAATTATAGTTGGAATAAGAATTGAAATTAGTAAATATGCTACTATTGCTAAAATAGGTAATTTGAATTCCATATAATTCATACCAAACTTTTCAAATAATTTTATTGCAATATAGGCAAGACTTGGTCCTATAATACTACTTGCTAAGCAATTTGGAATTGCAAGCCAAATATTTTCAGAAACAATCATTTTGTTCACTTGTTTTTTTGTCATTCCCATTGATTGTAAAATAGCAATTTTTTTTTGCGTGTAACCATGCTTGTAATGACAGTATTGATTAAATTAATAACACTAAATAAAATAACAAAAACTGAAATTCCTATAAATAAATTTTTAAAAGATTTGGTTGCTTTTTGAGCTTGCCATACCACTCAGAATAGGTTGTATAGGAGATATCTTCATATTTTTGAGCAATATTTTTAATCTTATTATCTATGTTCTCATTATAAATATGATTTTTTGTAGTAACTTCTAAATAAGTTGTACTATCAACACCAGCTGTTATTTGATCATAAATATCTTGTGGAATTAATAACCAGCCTCTTAAGCTACTATATTTAGAAAAATCAGAACTTCCAACTCCACCAATTGTTAATTCAATCTTCTTCTCTTCTCCATTAAAATAATGAAGTGTTATCTTATCTCCAATCTTAAGTTCATAACCATATATTTCTTCAAATACATCCAGATATCCCAAATAAGCTTCACCGTTGAGTGTTAATTTTTTGATATCTCCTGTTCCACTTTTTAAGGATTTATTCATTGCTTCAATTTCTTCATCAATTACCTCATTTTTTGTGCTAATTTTATCAAATAAGATTTCCTATCTTTTATATAATCAATTTCTTCTAAATTTTCTAATTCTTGTTTTATTTTTGTAAGATGATTTTCTTTACTAATTATATCATAAATGCCATTTTGACTGTCACTGATACTTTTTTTTGAAAAGGTTAAATAATATTCACAATCTTTAAACTGACCATTTTTTGCATATTTTTCATTATTAATTGAACCAGTAAAAGTTATTGCACCAATAAATAATGCTCCACCAATAATTAAAGAGATAAGTGTAATATTGGTCTTTTTTCTATTTTTATTAAATTCAATTTGTCCTAAAGAATAGGGGGTTAAATTTCTACATAATTTATTCGAGCCTTTCACATTTTCATCATTTCCAGTATATCTTAACCCTTCTATTGGAGATACATTACTTGCCTTTTTAGCAGGTTTGGCGACAGATATAAAAACTGCTACAATTCCTAAAATACTTGATACAATACCAAGTTTCAAAACATTTAAAATTTTCCAACCATTTGGACTTATAAAATATGATAAAATACTTCCAATTATAATTCCTATTGGTATTGGTATTGCTATTTTACAATACTCAAAACCTTCCATTTTTATCATCTTTTTTATTTGCTTTTTAGACATTCCAATTGTTCTTAATTGTGCATATTGTTTCACTTTTGAAGATACTGATAAGTAAAATATACTATAAATTACAATTCCACTAATGACAAGCACCAAAATACTTAATACAACAAACATCTGAAGTTCTGCCATATTTATAGAAAAACTATCCACAAATCGATTATTGGGATTGATATTTTTTCTTTCAATTCCATTTGTTTTTCCTAATTCATAAAAGAAATCTTTGATATAACTAGTGCTTGGTATTTTCATATTTTGAGATACTTTTATGCAAGCATCCAACGTACTGTTTTTAAATAATACTCGTGATTCTGAATATTTTTTAGAAAACAATACTGGATAATACATCGATTTTCCATTATCTATAAAACCTGATAAAATAAATTTCTCGCTTTCTTTAAAATTCTATGTTCAAAATTAATCATCAAATCTTTAATTTTCAATATATTTTCTTGTTTTTGATTTCTTCGATTTAAAATCACTTCTATTTTTTTGAGTACAATTTTTATATTAAAAGGTTTTGTAATATAATCATCTGCTCCGAAGCTCGAAACCATTTAAAACTTCTTCCTCTAAGTTATGTGCGGTTAAAAATAGAAAAGGAATGTTGTATTCATCTCTAATTGTTTTTGCAAAATTAAAACCATTTCCGTCTGGCAAATTTACATCTAGTAAAATTAAATCAATTTTATTTTGCTGAATGATCTCTTTTGCATCTTTTATACAATATGCACTTTGTGATTGTATTTTATTGTTTTGCAAATTAAAGCATATTCCTGCATTCAGCATTTCATCATCTTCTATTACTAATATTATAGACATTATTTCTTATTTTCCTTTATTTTGTAAAATTCTTTTATAAAAATAATGAGTTAAAGAGATATCCCTTTAACTCAAAATCTTTAAACTGGTTGCGGGAGCAAGACTCGAACTTGCGACCTTTGGGTTATGAGCCCAACGAGCTGCCAACTGCTCCATCCCGCGATATATAGTAGAAAATTTAAATAATTTTTCTAAACACTAAAATCTATTTTAGCATATTATTGCGAATTTGTCAAGTGCATTTAGAAACAAATTTAGCTTATTTTTAAGTATGAAAAAAGACTACATTATAGTGTATGTCATTTTTCATAAAATATTACAATTTTTCTCAAATTTATATATCAATACGTTTTTCTTTTCGTTTATAATTTCCTGAGATTAATTTAGGAATAGAAATAATAATTTTATAAATAGCTAATCTTATTTTTTTTGAAATTAAATAAGATTTACGTAATTTATGAGGACGAGCAATAGGTGTTTCTTCTATTAGCAATAAAGAGGTATCAGGATGTTCTATTTGAAAAACATAGTTTTGACCATAATTATTATCCCATTCATCTTTTTCATTTTTTAAGCAAAAATTAAAAGTTGCACTATCTAATAAATCAACTTCAATTTGGAAGCCCAAATCGGTCTTTTTCATAGTTGCTTCTGTTAGGTTTTCCCAATCATTTCCAAAACCATAATGAATTTTGACTTCTTCAGAGTTATCTTGAAAAAGGCTACCAGTATAGGATATTTTTACAGTTGAATTGGCTGTTAATTTATCAGTATTAAAAAAGATATTTTTTACAAGTTCCATAAATTTCTCCTCTTATGTAATAATAAAATTTTATCTATCTTATTATAGTATTAACAAAAAAATTTTTCAAGTACATTTTTCAAAAAAGTTCAATTTTAGACATAAATTTTTCCAATAATTGAAAAATCGTCAGCATCAGATATGATAGTATCTTTATACATACTATTATTTGGCTTTAAAACAAAATGATCTTTTTTGTAAATCAATTTTCGAATTATGAATTTATCATTAACTTTAAAAAGTCCAATTTCTTTGTGGTTAACAATAGCATTTAATTCTACAAAGGCATAAGAATGTTCTTTTAGGATAGGCTCCATAGAATTATCAGGAACTTTAAAAGCAAATGAGGCATTAGAAAATTGGACAGGACAATCAATTAAATTAAAGTCTGAAAAAGCTGGAATTTGATGATAAGGTATGTAATTAATGTAGTTATGTTCAATTTGTGGCTCTTTAAGTTCTTTATCAAATGTATAATAAAGAGGCTCAAATGGTACGCCTAATGCAGAAGCAATAGAGTGTAGAGATTTTGTGCTTGGATTTCGTTCGCCTCTTTCAATATGAGAAAGATGACCACTATCAATTCCGTGTAAGTTTTGCTAATTGTGTTTTGGATATATCTTTTTCTTTTCTGATACGTGCAATTAATTTTCCTAACATTTTTTTACCTCACTTTTTGTCGAATTATTTATTTTTATTATATCTATAATTTTTTTGATTGTCTAGTATAAATTGAAAAATATATTGCTAAAAAATTCTAGTTATGATAATATAAAATATATTGTTTTAAGGAGGAAACAGCCAAATGTCTACGAATGAGTCAAAGACTGATATGAAAACCAAAAATAAAACATTGTGGAAAATTATTGTCATTACAATTATTTTTATTATTCTTTTACTTTTTTCAACAGTTTTTTCACTTCTTAATTTGGGAAAACAAACAATTGCTAAAGGAGTTAGTATAAAAGGAATTGATGTTTCTAATCTAACAATGCAAGAGGCTACAAATAAAATTAATGAAGCAGTTAATATTGAGTTGATGCTAGGAATTGAATTAAAGTATGGAGATGAATATAGCACTAATTTTGATGTCAATCAAATTCAATATACTTATGATGTAGCAAGTAGTGTTAAAGAAGCTTATCAAATTGGAAAAAGCAATAATATGATTGTGAACAATTACACTTTACTTATGACAGCTTTTTTGGGAAAAAATATAGAAGTACAAAGTACATATAATGAAAATTCATTGACAGGAATTTTAGATGATATTGCTTCTAAAGTTCCGGGATTAGTAGTTCAGGCAAGTTATTACATAGAAGGAAATGAGCTATTGATTGACAAAGGGCAAGTAGGAATTGCTGTTCAAAAAGATGCGCTTAAAACTAAGATTTTGCATAATATTGAAAATCGAAATGCTTTAGAAATTCTTGAAAATGATACAGAAGAAGTGATTGAAATTGAAGTAGATACAGTACAACCAGAGCCAATTAATTTAGATAAGATTTATGAAGAAGTTCATTCCGAGCCACAAGATGCTTATTATGTAGAACAGCCATTTCAGATTTTCAAAGAAAAAGATGGTGTTGATTTTGCCATTTCAATGGAAGAAGCAAAAGCAATGATTGCAGATGAGACAAAAGAGGAATATACCATTCCACTAAAATTAACACCAGCTACCAAAACAATTGATGATATTGGTACAGAAGCTTTTCCATATGAGATAGCATTTTTTTCAACCAAATATGATGCAAGTAATAAAAATAGAAGTGGTAATTTAAAAATAGCGGCAGATAAAATTAATGGCACAGTATTAATGCCAGATGAGGAATTTTCATTTAATGAAGTAGTGGGGAAGAGAACCATTGAAGATGGTTACACAAATGCAAAAATTTATGAAAATGGAAAAGTGGTAGATGGTTTAGCGGGAGGAATATGTCAAATTTCTTCTACGTTATATAATGTAGTTTTAGATGCCAATTTAGAGATTACCCAAAGACGTAATCATTCTTATACAACAAGTTATGTGCCAGCTGGTCGTGATGCTACTGTTGTATATGGTGTGCAAGATTTTAAATTTAGAAATACAAGAACATATCCAATTAAATTTGAAGCAAATGTTTCAAATGGAATTGTTGAATTTAGAATTTATGGAATAAAAGAAGAATTAGAATATGATGTAAAAATTATTCCAGTAACAACGCAAACAATCCCTTATGAAACACAGTATGTTCCAGATCCTGCGCTTGCTCCTGGACAGCAGGTTGTAGTTCAAGCAGGTCATAGTGGTTATAAAGTTACTACTTATATTGAGAAAAGATTGGCTGGAGCAGTTGTATCAAAAGAAGTTTTATCAAATGATAGTTACAATGCTATGCCAACTATTATTCATGTAGGGCAATAAAAAATAAAAATAAAATTTCAATTTTATATTGCTAACAATAAAATTTATAGATATAATATATTTGTAAATGATGTATAAATTTTAGGAGGAAAATTATGTTTTTTAATA
>CATLEX010000046.1 GCA_949927455.1 uncultured Clostridia bacterium | reverse complement strand
ATGTATGATGAAAATTTAATTGAATTTTTAGGGGAAGATGTTAAAAATTATAATCAAGCAAAAATGCAATTTGAATTTTCTAATGTGGCTTGTGGAATGAGAATTCCGGGAGTTGAAAATTTGCGTATTGATTATCCAGTCAGTAGAGTGGATATAAAGCCAACACTAGCACAAATTTGTGGACTTGAAGATAATTTTTCTTTAGGAACAAGTATATTTGAGAAAAAACCATATATATGTATTAATAATGGGAAAATTATTACAGAAGAGTATTATTATGATTCAGAAAATTGGTTTGTATTAGACACAGGAGAGTTGTTAGAATTTGAAAATATTGACGAGGATTTAAGAATTATACTAGATAAAGATGTGGAGTATGCTAATAAAGAGCTGGAAGTTTCGAAATCAGTTTTAGCAGGAAATTTATTAAAGAATAAGTTAGAATAAAAAGAGACTGTAAAAAACTCAATATGTTGCGTGAAAAATTTGGGGCAAGCTCCAAATTTTACTCGCTCTTTTTTGACAAAATAAAGTTTTTTATAGTCCTTTTTTAAAATTTAATTTTTTTCGCGTATAGCTTCTTCAAATAGCAATTTTAATTTGTTAAATAATCTACGAAAGAAATTAAAGCCAAATTGGTCTTTGGTTAAATCAAGTAAATCTGTTTGTAAATCATTTAAGTAATTTAAAACGCCATGTTTATTAATAAGTTCTTCTTTTTCCTCTAATTTATTCATCATTTCATAGTAAAATTTTGAGTAAAAGTCATAATTAGCTGTTGTAAATAAAAGGTTATTAAAATCATATAAACGTTGCCTAAAGGTTTTGACTGAAGCCATATCTCGAATATTATCTAATTCACTATTAAAACAACTTTCAATAATTAAATTTTGTGTCGAAAGAGTCAAATTTAAAATAGAATTTTTGAGATTATCAATTTTTTGATTTAATTTTTTAATTTTATTCAAATTTGCATTATTTTGGGAATATTCTGCAAGTTCAGCGTAAGAAAATGATAAAAGTTCTTCATGGTGAATAATTAAATCAAAATTATTTTCAATTGTATGATAAACTTTTTCATTTGACTTTGCAATAAAAGTATTTTTAAAAATGTGGTTGCTATACAATGTACTATGAAAAAGTGGATAAGAACCTGTAAAATATGCCATTTGGTGAATAAGAGCTGTTTCAATTGGATAAAATAATGGGCTTGGTGTATGAAAATCTAAATTGTAATATTTGACACTATCTTCTTGCACATTAGCTATTTTGGTAGCCATTAACTGTACAGCTGCTTCATTAATTCCTTGGCCTTTGCTAGAACTAAAATTATATAAACCAAGTTTTAAAAGTTTTCCATTTGAATTTTTTACTTCTTGAATGGCATGAATACATTCGTGTATAACTAATGTATCGATGTTTTCTAAATCCATTGTATCACTAAAATAAATTGCATTTATTTTGGAGAAATATTTAGCAGCAGTGGAATCTGCTGGCATTTTTGCAATAAACATATCTAATGTAGAAAGCATAGAAAATATATCATTATAGTTTAAATTATGTTCTGGAAAAGTGTCACAAATTTTTTCAGAAATAATAGTTGCAATTCGGTTAACTTGGGATTTATCTAATTGTGATTTAAGTTCAATTCCTTCTTTTCTTAGGATAGAATTTATGTTCATAAAAAACTCCTTTGTACATGATATATTCATTATACACCAAATTTCCCAAGAAATAAAGAGAAAAATTAAAAATATATATTACATTTATGTTACAAAAATGTTACTAAAATGTAATAAATAAGTACTTGATTTTTTTTTGTAAACGTTGTATAATAAAAAAAGATGATAAATGATAAAAGTGGGAAAAAGGAGTAATGCTATGAAAAAAAAGATTTTTAGTATAATATTGATTATCACAATAGCAATTTTGGCTATGTCAACAGTAGTAAGTGCGCTAAGCTTTACAGCTACGATGTCAACCAATTCAACAACAGTTCCAGAAGCAACTGAATTTACAGTGAGGATAAGAGTTTCTAATTTAGATGTTGGAACCAATGGAATTAACTCTTTAAAAGGAGATTTAAAATACGATACTGATGTATTTGAACCAATTAGCGAAGCAAGTGTAGAAGGATTAAATAAATGGAGTGCTTCTTATGATAGCACAACTGGAAAAATTGAATTAACAAAAAACATGTTTGTTTCTTCAACACAAGAAGTATTGTCAATAACATTTAAAACAAAATCAGGTGTTACGGGAAAGAAAGGTTCAATAGCATTTAATAATATTACAGCTTCGAATAGTGAAACAGATATATCAGCAACTGATATTTCTACTTCCATCACAGTTGGAACACCAGATGCTACAAGCAATACAACCAATACATCTAATACAAGTAATACATTAGCAATTCCAACTATAACAAGTAATACCTCAGTTGGAAATTCAACTAATAATACATCAAATAGAACAACTAATAACACAAATACAGCCAATAAAGTAAATACGACCAATACAAATACTTCAAATGTTTCAAGCTATGTTAACACAATGACAAACACAACTTCTAATGAAAACATGCCAAAAACTGGTGTGAGTGATACTCTTCTTATTTTAACAGTAGTTGCAATTGCAGTTGCATTTGGGTTCTATGTAAAGATCGAAAAATTAAATAAAGATATGTAGAAAAAATGATTTGGGTGGATTGAAAAATCCACCTTTTTAATTTTGCATAAAAAGTTAAAAAAATCCTTGTTTTTTCTTTGAAAAACGTGTACAATATAATATATAGAAAGAGGTGAGAATAATCGAAAATTTAGAAAAAAATATTGGTTATGTTTTTTATAATAAAGACCTATTAAAAAATGCTTTAACACATACATCTTATGCGTATGAGAATAAAGTAAAAAGCAATGAAAGATTAGAATATTTAGGTGATAGTATTTTAGAATTTGTCAGTAGTAAATATTTATTTGAAAATTTTGAGAATTTGTCAGAAGGAGAGATGACTAAAGTTAGAGCTTACAGTGTTTGTGAGGATAGTCTTTTTAAAATTGCGCAAAAGCATAATTTTAGTGATTTCTTATATTTGGGAAGAAGTGAGAAAATGTCCCATTCTATCAAAAAAGCGATTATTGCAGATAGTGTAGAAGCAGTAATTGCTGCTATTTATTTGGATGGTGGTTTGGAGCCTGCTGAAAAATTTATTTTGGATAATATTAAAGAACAAATTGAATTTGCTAGTCAAAATGTTGGAATGAAAGATTATAAAACGGTTTTACAAGAAGAACTTCAAAAACATGGAGAAGTTGTGATTAAATATAATTTGATTAAAGAAGAAGGACCAGATCATGCTAAAGTTTTTACAGTTAATGTAGAATGTGATGGACAAATAATGGCGGAAGGAACTGGAAAAAGCAAGAAAAAAGCAGAAATGGAAGCTGCTAGAAAAGCGTTAGAACAAAGAAAGGGAACGATATGAAAAAACAATATATTATTCCAATATTTGTGCCACATTTAGGGTGCCCAAATGATTGTACTTTTTGCAATCAAAGACAAATTAGTGGACAACAAAAGAATGTAACACCTCAAGATGTCAAGGAAACGATTGAATATTATTTGGGGCTTTTTAAAGAAAAAGAAGCAATCAAAGAAGTTGCTTTTTTTGGTGGCAGTTTTACTGGAATTGATGTAACAATTCAAAATGAATTGCTAAGCGTAGCCTATAAATATATTAAAGATGGGAAAATTGATAGTATTCGAATTTCAACAAGACCAGATTATATTGATAGACAAACATTGAAACGATTGAAAAAATTTAAAGTCAAAACGATTGAACTGGGTGTTCAATCGACTAATGACTATATTTTGCAAAAATGCAAAAGAGGTCATACATATAAGGATGTGAAGCGTGCATCACGTTTGATTCGTTTATACGGGTTTAAATTGGGACATCAAATGATGGTAGGACTACCAGATAGTACACGTTTGGACGAAATGAATACAGCACGTGATTTGGTAAAATTAAAACCTAAAATGATACGAATTTATCCAGTTTTGGTGATTAAAAATACAGAGTTAGAACAGGAATATTTAAGAGGCGAATATGAGCCATTAACTTTGAGACAGGCGGTTGAAATTTGTAAAGAATTAAATCAATTTTTTGAGAAAAAAAGGGTTAAAGTAATTCGTATTGGACTTCAAAGTACAGATACGATTATGAGCTCTGAGAAACCAGGAAGTGTGGTTGTTGCAGGACCATATCATGAAAATATTAGGCAATTGGTAAATTCATCGTATTATTATGATTTGATTAATGAGAAAATTAAGAAAATTAATACTAAAGCCAAAGAAATAAAAATAACAGTTAATCCACAACTTGTGAATGAAATTGTGGGTTATAAAAGAGAAAATATTGAGAAAATAAAAGAGAATTATAATTTAGATGTGAAAATCGAGCAAAATTGGAAATATAGCTTGAAAAAAATTGATGTGGAAATTACGAAAACCTATAAGGAATTTGCAGACGACGATGAAAATTGTGTAAGAAAGTAGGATAAAATTCCACAAAATGCCAATACTAAAAATATGAAAAAGATAATGAAAGAATATAGTTTATTTATTTTAGGAAGCATTATTGCGGCGATGGGGACGAGTTTGTTTTTGCTTCCAAATCAATTGTCAAGTGGAGGATTTTCAGGAATTGCAACTATTTTATATTATTTATTTAATATTCAAATGGGAACCACAATCATTATTTTAAATATTCCAGTTTTCATACTTGCTTTTATAAGAGAAGGTAAGCAATTTGTGGCAAAAACAATTGTTGCGACTTTTGTTTTTTCGGAAGCAATTAACTTTTTTGAAAAGTTTGAACCAGTCACAAACGACAAAATTTTGGCAAGTGTGTATGGTGGAATTATTATTGGAATTGGGTTAGCACTTGTTTTTAAAGGAAGAAGTTCAACGGGTGGAACAGACTTAATTGCCAATATTATTGTAACTTATAATAATGAAGTAAGTATTGGTAATGTGTTACAGATTTTGGATATTTTTGTGGTGGTTTTAAACATTATATTTTTAGGCGAAATCGAAATTGGTTTATATTCTGCCATTGCGATATTTTTAATTAACAAAATGTTAGATTTGATTTTTGAAGGAATTAATTTTAGTAAAATGATTTACATTATTTCGAATGAATTTGAAGCAATTTCAGAAGTGATTAATCAAGAAATAAAACGAGGGGCAACTGGATTGTATGGAAAAGGAATGTATACAAATGAAGAAAAAATGATTGTGATGTGTGTTGCCAAACGAAAACATATTATTAAAATAAAAGAAATTTCAAAACAAATTGACCCAAATGCGTTTGTAATTATTACAGACGCAAGAGAAGTGTATGGACTTGGTTTTAAAAATTGACAAATTATGTAAAATATGATAAAATATAAATAGGAACAAAAGTTTGAAAAAGCAGATCAGAAAAGAAAGGAGATTATGATGATAACTATCTATAATGATGATATGCGGGAGATGGTCAAGGAAATAAAAAGGGGAGAGGAGATTGTGAGAGATTTTTTTGAGAAGACTGAAGGAGACCTTTCCTACTACCAAAAAGGAGAGAATCCATATTACCCATATGATCCAAACGGGTTTCTCCTAATATGGAAAAGTGGCGTTTTAAAAATATCGTTTTCGGGTAAGTTTGCACAGAAAATGTACCATGAAAAAATAAAGACAGAATTTCGGTGTACTAAAAAGTTGTATCTAGGGTTAAAAAGGTATCTGAAAAGATTAGGATATGAACAAGATTTACGGCATCGTTATTTTGGTATAAGATTTCAGTAATTTTGCGAAAAACTGAAAAAGTTTTTACCCCCTGCCCTGCAGTTTTTGGGTGGGGGGGTTTTTAGTGTTTTATTTTTAAAGCTTTTGTGAATACTTTGTGACAAATATTGTAATCTAAAAAATATAATGATAATATAGAAATAGCAGAAGGGAGTGGAGGAATGAAAAATTATAAAGAGGAAGAAGTAAAATATTTGAATTTATTGTCAGAGAAGTTTCCAACCATACAAGAGGTTTGTACAGAAATTATTAACTTGCAAGCTATTTTGAATTTGCCTAAAGGAACAGAGCATTTCTTAAGTGATTTGCATGGAGAATATGAGTCGTTTTTGCATATTTTGAAAAATGCTTCAGGTGTTATTCGTTCCAAAATAGACCAAACTTTTGGAGATAGTTTAACAAATGAAGAAAAGCAAAAATTGGCAACTTTAATCTATTATCCAGAAGAAAAATTGGAAATTGTCAAAAAAGAAACTGAAAATTTAGAAGAATATTATAAAATTACTTTATACCAATTAATTGAAGTTTGCAAAGTGAGTGCTTCTAAATACAGTCGTTCAAAGGTGAGAAAGGCAATTCCAAAAGAATATGAATATATTATTGACGAGTTGCTACATTCTAATTCTGACTATAATAATAAAGAATATTATTATAATCAAATTATTCATACAATTGTGTCACTTGACAGAGCAGATGCGTTTATTATAGCCATTTCAAAATTGATACAGCAATTAGCAATTGATCATTTACATATTATTGGTGATATTTATGATAGAGGTCCTGGTCCACATATTATTATAGAAGAATTAATGAAATATCATTCGATTGACATACAATGGGGAAATCATGATATGGTATGGATGGGAGCAGCAAGTGGAAGTGCAGCGTGTATGTTTAACGTGATTAGAATGTGTGCAAGATATGATAATTTGGATATTTTAGAAGAGACGTATGGAATTAATATACGACCACTAACAGAATTTGTTATGGAGGAATATAAAGAGGAAACTTATCATAAATTAAGACCAAAAAATTACGAAAAAATAAAATCAGAATTCAAAGGGGAGTTATTGGCCAAACTTCAAAAAGCAACAGCTGTTATTCAATTTAAACTAGAAGCTGAGATTATTCAAAATCGACCAGAATTTGAAATGGAAAGTCGATTATTTTTAGATAAAATTGATTATGAAAAAGCACAAGTTGAGATTGATGGGACTTTTTATCTAATGGAAGATATGTATTTTCCAACTGTTAATCCACAAAGTCCATATGAGTTAACAGACAAAGAACAAGAAGTTGTAGATAAAATTGTAAAAGCATTTGAACATAGTGAAAAGCTCCAAAAGCATATTCGATTTTTGTTTGCCAAAGGAAATCTTTATAAGATTTTTAATGGAAATTTATTAATTCATGGTTGTGTTCCGATGGAGGAAAATGGAGATTTTACAGGAGTAAAACTGGAGAATAGAAGCATAAAAGGAAAAGAATATTTAGATTGTATTGAGAGAATTGTAAGGCAAGGATATTTTGCAGAAAAATGCTCAGACGAAAGAAGTTATGGGCAAGATTTAATGTGGTATTTATGGTGTGGTAAATATTCGCCAATATTTTGCAGAGATGCTATGAAAACTTTTGAACAATATTTTATTGATAATAAAGAGCTTAGCAAGGAAAAAAAGAATGTATTTTATCAATTTATAGAGGATGAGGAATATTGCAGAGAAATTTTTGAAAAATTGGATTTGGATATAGAGAATGGACATATTATATGTGGGCATTTTCCTGTAAAAATTAAAGCTGGAGAAAGTCCGATTAAGTCAAATGGAAAGTTGTTGATTATTGATGGAGGATTATCAAAAGCGTATCAAAAAACGACTGGAATAGCTGGATTTACATTAATCTACAATTCTTATGGTTTGGTTTTAGCGGCACATGAGCCATTTACATCGGCCAAAGAGGCAATTTTAAAAGAAACAGATTTACATTCTTCGAAACAAGTTGTTGAAAAAGTAGTAGAAAGAAAAAATATTTGTGATACTGACATTGGTTTAGAGCTCAAAAAGCAAATCAAAGAGTTGGAAAATTTGTTAGAAGCGTATAAGAGTGGCGTTATAAAAGAAAAACATAAGAAGTTTTACGGTTGATACCATAAAACTTTTTTAGATTTCTATGAGATAAATTGTTATAGTAAATTTGGCAAACAACAAAATTCAAAAACTTTTTTGAAAAATCTTGACAAATTTTAAATGTTGTGTTAATATATTTATTGTCTATTAAAGACTATGGACCGGTAGCTCAGCTGGATAGAGCAACGGCCTTCTAAGCCGTGGGTCGGACGTTCGAGTCGTCTCCGGTTCACCAAACTCTTCTTTTAGGGAGAGTTTTATAAATCGAGGTGTAGCGCAGTTGGTAGCGCGCGTGGTTTGGGACCATGAGGTCGCAGGTTCGATCCCTGTCACCTCGACCATTTTTTGCCTATTTTTGAGGATTTTAAGAGATTTTGAAAACTCTGAAATACTTGAAAATAGGCACTTTTTATTTTTACAATATTTTTTAATATCTCAAAAAATCTGCTCGTTACTATAAAAAGCTACTATAAATTTTGATTTCTAAAAAAAGAAAATTACTATAAACTACTATAAAAATTATAGCAGAAATTACAGTAATTTCAGTGCTTTTGAGAACTACAACATTTTGTACCACTCATCTATTTTTTTCACGTCTTCTAATAAAATGCTTTTCTGTTTACTATTAATGTGTGAAATATTAATTGATTCGATGATATTTTTCAAGTCATTTTTGATAACATCAATCGGGTCGATATTGTCTAAAATGATGTTGTTATTGGCATAGTAGTCCTCAATTGTTTTATCGTATTTCTTCTCGTATCTTTCAAATATGTCTGTATAAGTATTTAATGTTTGTGAAATATCCTCGTGCCCTAATAACCTTTGTAAAACGTGTGCTGGAACACCAGCCTCAATCATTCCTGTTGCATATGTATGACATAGCATGTGATTTCTAATGTCTGTTGGAGCAATAATTTCATTACTTGCACAAAATCTTTTTGGTATAGAATTGACCATTCCGTCTGTGATTAAATCATTATTTTGTCTGGTAAAAACTAAATTATTTTTATTAGGCATACTTTTTTCAATAGCACTTCTCAATATTGATTTTAGAGTTGCTGTCATTCTTACTTCTCGTATTCCTGCATAAGTTTTTGTTTTGTCTTCTTTGCCTAACACGATTTTTCCTTTTCCATCTCTTGTTAATGTTCGTGTTACAACAATTTTGTCATTTTCAAAATTAATATTCTTTTTTGATAATGACAAAACTTTGCCAATTCTCATGCCTGAATAAAGCATCACTAACCAAATGTTTTGATATTCATGTTCCTTTTTCAAATTTTTAATACTATCAATAAACTTTTGTTGTTCTTCTAATGTCAAAGCCCTAATTTTCTTAGTTGATTTTTTGCTTTTCGGCTTTTGTATTTCTATCGAATCCAATGGATTTTTTTCAATTAATTCTTTTGAAATGGCATATTTAAAACCATTGTTAATTAAAGTCCAATCTTTCTTAATTATTGATTTTGAATAATCTTTTATATCTTGTTTCTTAATACTTGTGACTTTTTTGTGAATAAAATTATGTTTTGCCAATCTTTTTAGAAAAGTTAGCACATTTGAAAGGTGAAAGAGAGAATCTTTGGAGAAAGCATAAACGAGCAAAAGGAGTAGTTATCTGCTCCTTTTGCTCGTCTTTTTAATCACCAAAAATTAAAATCACAATCCTTAGCTTTTACTCATAATCACGCCATTTTACCTCTGTTTTGCAAGACCTAAGCACAATCCGTTTAAAAGGCATATTGGCAGGGAAAAAGTTAGTTTCAGCATTTTTTTTATCGAGCTTCATTTTCTCTTTAATCCATTTTCTGGAATTACGCTTTTTTCCCCATATAAAATAATGCCTTATGCAAATAACTGGATGAAACTTTACATGAGTATATTCTTCTTTTATTACACGCAGTTGTTTTAACAGTATTTGCAAATGATATTCTCTTAAACTTTCGCTCATTTGTGGATACTCATTTAGTGGTGTGCGAGGTGAATGAATATAGTAATTTAGATGGATATAATCAGGCCAAATCTTGTGAAGTAAGTTCGCTAACAGATACATATCTTCAATTGTTTCTGTTGGTAACCCCACCATTACTGTAGTCTCAATCACAATTTTTGGATTAGCATTTCGCAATTGTGTACAGATATCAATAGCTTCTTGGCAAGTATGCTTTTTTCCTATAAATTTGAGAAGTCTGTCATTTCCAACTTCTGGATTCAAGCCGATTCTCGTTATCTTTTTTGCTTTACAGAGAGCATCCTTTATTTCTGGCGTAATTTCACCAAAGCACATTCCGATATCAATCGTAATGATTTCTACTGCATCATATGAATTGATTAAATGTATGATTCGATGAAGCATTGGCTTTCCATATAGATCGATTCCATATTCCGTTAAGTTTTCTGCTCTTAAGCTGATATGCCTCATTTTTTCTGGCTCATTTTCTTGATACCAATCAAGCTGTTTCTTGATAAAAGTAAACTGTTGGCTTTCAAAACGAATATGCATAAAACTTCGTCTACAAAATGCACATTTGTTATTACAGCCATCAACTGGCCACACATTTAGTTGCTCCAAATAATCATCATATACAACATATTGTTCTTTCATTTCTGGAAATCCAAAACGTTTTCCCAAATATTCTGCATAGTGGTCACCAACAAAAGTAATATTGTCGATTTCGCCATTTAAAATATGTTTGGCATTAGCAGATTTACCGATAACAATAATTTCAGCACCTTCTTTACGATAAGACGCAAGTTGCCTTAAGTTATCACATACTTTATCTGATAAATCATAGCATCGCACATAGCCATTGGTGTAAAGTAGGTAATCAGCTTCTTCTAACTTTACTTGCTTTTTCAGCAGTGGTATGATTGGCAAATAGGAAACTAAAAGTTCCCGATAAGAATCTGTTATCGCATAGTATTGAAAGAAAAGAGCATTGATTTTTGGTCCATCTACTTCATTGGCCGAATAATACTTTTCAGGAACACACATCACTTTTGCTTCTTTGCGTTTAATTTCATATTGTTCATATTGTGAGTAATATTCCCTTCTTGTCATGAAAATACCTCCTTTTGGTTTGTTGAGTAAATTGATTATATAGGATTATACCATATATATCTTATTATATATGTGATTTACATAATTGTCAAGTTTTGACAATTTTCTAACTGCCATTTTTAGTAACTTCAATGAATTAATATATTAGCTAATTAATACTTTTTTATTTTTGAAATGTCTAGTCTATTAAAAGATTCGATTATATCATTGCATTTTAAATACCTAATTTTCATATTCAGCAAAAACCTTTCTTTCTATTCTACTAATCACCTTGCTATATTAACAACTTCAATTCCTTCATATTGATAACTATCATGCTTTGTTCTAGCAATCAACATTTTAGGATAAGCATCTTTTATTTGTAATAATGGCGTAGTTTCTCTACTTAATGTTTTTTCATTATCTATATTATCTGATACTTGTATATAAATTTTTTTGCCTTGCTTTTGTGCAACAAAATCTATCTCTTTTTTGTATAATTAATGTACCTACATAAACTTCATAACCCCTCCTTAATAATTCTATAGCAACAATATTCTCATAAATTCTTCCATAATCCATATTGTTTGTGCCAAGTATTGCATATCGAAAAGATTGGTCGGCTAGATAATATTTATTTTGTGTACTCAAAGATTTTTTACCTTTTATGTCATATATTTTTATTTTATAAAATAAAAATAAAAAAATTTCACGGAAATTATTTACATAATTACTTTTTTGTGGTATAATGATAATAAGGTATAATAGAAATGGAGGATTTATAATGAAAAAATGTATGGAAAATAAGAAAAAAGATAATAGATTTTTGTTAAAAATCATTATTTGTCTTGCTCTGTTATTCATCGTATTTTTATTCAATAATGCTTCTTCTATATCTTTTGCAAAAGAAGAAGCGGAATTCTGCTATTTGTCAGATATTCCTTATATAGCAGAGCAATCATCAGTAGGGTGGAGAGAAATTTCTCTAGATAAAACCCCAGACAATACTGCACTTTCTGTAAAAGTAGAAGGAGCAAATTATACTTTTGAGAAAGGTATTTTTGCACATGCTACCTCTACGGTCGTTTATGACTTAACAGATTATGCAGAATACGACTACTTTACAGCTTATCTTGGATTAAATACAACATCAACTCGAGGAGATGGTGTTACTTTTGATGTTTTCACATCATCTGATGGAACCAATTGGGAATCTCAACTAGAAGATGGACCAATAGATAAACAACCAGGACAAAATGCGACTTTTGTAAAAATAGACATCAGAAATGCAAAATATTTAAAATTATATGCAGATGATAAAGCATCTAATGCAAGTGACCATTCTGTCTACGCAGATGCAAAATTAGTAAAAGAAAGTTATGATGACAGCAATGGAATTAAAACCGTAGCAGAATATGATCAAATTCTAAAAAACTATGAAGGTCAAGAAATTACAGGAGACTATGAATTAACATTATTGCAAAGAGAACTTGTTAAAAAAGCAGGTCCATATGCTTTGAAACGTTTTACAAATGAAAGTGAAGCAAATAGACAAATGTTTTCATGGTTGATGAATAATGTAGAGAATCTTCGTCTTTATATTATGGGTGGTAGCCCTGAGGGAGGAAGTTATTATAATTCATTAACACAACTTTCTAGACTTTATGATGAATATAGTAGTGATTTTACAAACAACGAATGTTTAAATAATACATGGTATCCAGATATGACTTATGGAGATTTATACAAAAAAATGGCAATGTCAATTGCTCTAACACATTCACAAACCGTTGGTTTATGGATGCAATCTGGTGTTGTAGAAAATCAATCAGATGCACTTAGACGTTATGCTATCTTCAAATATATGCACAAAAATGGAAATTTCAGAGCGACTGACACATTAGATATCACACCATGGTTTGAAGCATTACAAGTGGAAGAAATGCGTTTTGTTATGAATAACGCTATCGATGACGAGGAAATTCTGTGGTTAAATGCATATGTTCAAACTAAATTAGATCAATATAAAACGACAAATTACTTAACACCTCATCCTTATATGGCTTATGTATGGCCAGATTATGGCAATAATCTTTATTATACCGAAGAAAACAGAGAATATTTTAACGAATTATTTGCTATAAATGGTATTGGATTATTTGATTTAAATTATACAATACCAGGTGGTAAAACAAATCCAACTTATAATTTATCCGTAACAAGAGGAACTACAGATAATAAGATATACAAAGTATGGATGAATTTCAGAAACAAATTTGGAACAGGTGCAGTTTGTGGTGGTATTTCAAAAAGTGGTTCGAATATTCGTACAACACATGGTATACCAGCAGCTGTTATTGGTCAACCAGGACACGCAGCGATTATCTACTATACAAAAGATGCACAAGGCAAAGGCTATTGGAATCTTGATAATGATGTGAGCGGTTGGACTTTATCTGAAAAAGGCGAAAGAATGCTTTTAGGTTGGGGAAATGCTAGTTACAGTAGAGGCTATTCTGTTGTCTATATGGCACTTGCACAAGAAGTATTAAATGACTATGAAAATTTTGAAAAATGTGAAAAAATGGTTATGCTTGCTGATAGTTATGCAAATGATTTAGCAAAACAAGAAGAAATTTATCGAAAAGCATTAGAAATTCAGCCCATCAATATTGATGCATGGTATGGTTTGATTAATGTTTATAATGCAAATGAAAACAAAACAGAAAATGAATATTTTGATTTAGCTAAAGAATTGGGAGAAAATTTAAAATATTTCCCATTACCAATGCAACATTTAAGTAATTTAATCAAACCACATTTAACTAGTATTGAAAATCAATATCGCTTTACACTTTTGCAAACTAGAATTTTGACAGAAGGAAGTAGGACACCTAATAATACAGCAGATAACTATTATGTTTATCAACCAAGTCTTACCAGATTAGAAGCAAATTATTTATTAGGAAAATTCGAT
>CATLEX010000045.1 GCA_949927455.1 uncultured Clostridia bacterium | reverse complement strand
TGTTAAAAATGCCATTTCACGAAAACGATTTTCTAAAACTTCATATTCATATTCCAAAGTTTCAAAAATTGAACCATCTGCAAAAAATCTAACTTTTGTACCAGTTTTCTCAGAATCCCCTATTCTAGTCAAACTTTTAACTGTTTTTCCTTTTTCAAATTTCATTTCAAAAATGCCACCATCTCTTTGAATGGTAACTTCTGTCCAGTCTGATAAAGCATTCACAACAGAAGAACCAACTCCATGAAGTCCTCCAGAAACTTTATAACCACTATCTCCACCAAATTTTCCACCAGCATGTAAAACAGTATAAACTGTTTCAGCAGCAGAAATTTTGGTTTTTGGGTGAATATCCACAGGAATTCCTCGTCCGTCGTCTTCCACACAAATAATATTTCCTGGCTCTATTGTTACATGAATATTTTTACAATATCCTGCTAATGCCTCATCCACAGCATTATCCACAATTTCGTAAACCAAATGATGCAGCCCTCTAACAGAAACACTACCTATATACATTCCAGGTCTTTTACGAACTGCTTCTAATCCTTCCAAAACTTGAATTTGCTCTGCATTATAATCATGTTCAAATTTCTCTTCCATTCTCTTCCCTCTTTCCTTAAACTACTCTATTTATTTTAGCAAAAATGCTATTTATAGCTTTCTTTTTCTGATTGTTCCTGAACTAATATTGCTAATGTATGCTTTCATTTTGTTCTTTTTATTCGCTAAAATTAGCGTTTTTTCATTCCCATTAGAAATATCCACAATCTCGTTTTCCTCCAAAAGTTTATCGTAGAACTTTTGATTTTCTTTTGTATTTTTTATGTAATCTATATTGAATATTGCAATAATATCTTTTTCATTAATACTTAAGCCATTTCCCACATGTAAATACATATTTATTTCCTTTCTTCTGCCTTCACAGCACCATTTTCCACATAAAAACTCTTGCTATGTTCTTTTTCTAATGCAATATTATCTGTACATGTTATGATTACTTGATTATTTTTTAAATTTTGTAAAAAACTGCTACGCCTATTTTCATCTAATTCAGACATAAAATCATCAAGTAATAAGATGGGCGCCTCTCCAATTTCTTCTGACACAATGCGCAATTCACATAATTTCAAAGTTAAAGTTGTTGTTCGCTGTTGCCCCTGAGAACCATAAACAGAAACAACTTTTTTATTAATATAAATTAAAAAATCGTCTCTATGAATTCCTATACTTGTATACCCTCGACTTAAATCAAGTGCTCTATTTTGTTTTAGATTCTGCAAAAATTCTTGTTTTTCCTTCGCATTAGAAATATATTTTATTTTAATGATTTCTTCTTTTTTGGTATTCTGTGTAATGATATTATGCGTGTCTTGAATGATACTAGCAAACTTTTCAAAATACTGATTTCGATATTCATAAATCTGATAAGATAAATCAGCCAATTGTTCGTCTAAAATATCCAATAATTCTTGATTTTTTTTATCTTTTACAATTTGCTTTAGATAACTATTGCGTTGGTCTAGCACGCGATTATAGTTATTTAATAAATACATATAATTGGGTTTTAGTGAACTAATCATCATATCAATAAATTTGCGCCTGCCATCTGGTCCGCCTTTTATCATTTTGATATCATCTGGCGAAAATGTTACCACATTAATTTTTCCAACTACATTACTAATTTTAGTTTGTTTTATGCCATTGATAAAAAACTCTTTTTTCTCCCCTATCTGTGCTTTTATTTTTCCTTGTCTATCTTGCCTTTCATAGTCAATTTGCACAGTTGTGGATAATTCATTAAATTGAATTAACTCTTTATCCTTTTTGGCTCGAAACGATTTTCCCATACTACACAAAAAAATTGCCTCAATAATGTTCGTCTTTCCTTGCGCATTATCACCATAAAATATATTAATGCCTTTATCTACCTCAATTTTCTGCTCCTGATAATTTCTAAAATTCTTCAAATTAATTTCTGTTATGTACATTGACTTATCCCCATTCTATTCATAAAATGTGGAAAACTAATCCTTCATTTTGATTGGTAAAATCATATAAACATAGTCACCATCATCAATTGGCCTTATAATACATGGTGAACGATTGGTTCCAAACTCAATATAAACTTCTTCATCATCAATTGCTTTTAGTGCATCTAAGAAAAATCTTGGATTAAATCCAATTTCAAGGTCTTTTCCTTCTGTATCCACCAAAATTTCTTCTTTGGCATCACCTGTTTGGTTAGAACAAGAAATTGTCACTTTCCCCACTTCTATATTGACTTTCACAGGATATTTCTTTTCCTTTTCAATAGATGATGCAGAAATTAATAAAATTCTCTCAAAGCAATTTTGAATATTACTTTTATTGACTTTTATTCTTGTTTCCCATGTTTGTGGAATAGTGTTAGAATACTTCAAAAATTCGCCATCTAGCAATCGAGTAACAATTTTGCAATTCTCCATTTCAAATAAGGCTTGATTTTTTTCAATGCCAACGGTAATTGTATCAAAAGAATCTGCAATAATTTTGTTAACTTCATTGAGCGTTTTTCCTGGAATGACACAGCTAAATTGGTTACTTTCTTCTACTTCTTTACTTTTTATCGCAAGTCTATAACCATCAACTGCCACAACATTTAATTTTCCATCTATTACTTCAAATAAACTTCCTGTAAAAATTGGCCTGTTTTCTTCTGTACTAACTGCAAAAATCGTTTTTCGTATCATATTTTTCAAAGTTGACTGTTCTAATTTAATGGAATTATCAATATTAATTCTTGGTAATTCTGGAAATTCTTCTGGGTCCATTGTGGCTAATTTATATAAAGAACCTTCACACTCAATTTCTAATAAATTATTGTCATTAATTCTGATTTGAATTTCTGCATTTGGTAATTTACGAATAATCTCGCTAAACATAACAGCATTAACAACTGTATTACCTTGTTCCGTAATATTTGCTTCTAAAATGTATTCAATTCCTATTTCCAAATCGTAAGAAGTCAGTTTTAATTCATGGTCGTTTGTTTGAATTAAAATTCCTTCTAAAATAGGTTTTGTTGTTTTATTAGCAACTCCATTAATAACAGAATTAATTCCTTTTAAGATTTTTTCTTTTTCACAAACAAATTTCATTCTTTTCTCCTTTTTATAATATATAGATATTATTAGTAGTATTAGTATTAGAGCTTGTGTAAATTGTGGAAAAGTCATTTAAAGTCAGATTTCCCTAAGAGAAAATCAAGTGCATAACTATGTGAATAATTTTTGTGATTTTCCACACTTACCACAATCATTTGTGAATTATCATTTATCAACAATTTATATACAGGATTTTAACATGTGACTGTGAATAACTTGTTAAAACTAGTAATATAAATATTTGTAAGTTTCTTTTGTAAAAATTTGTTTTGTAAAACAATGTTCTCTCTAAAATTCATTTTATTTAGAGAAAACTATTATTGATTGTCTCTAATTAAATTTCGCAAACTATCCACAATTAATTTTGTATTTGTGTTTTGTTTGATTTCTTTTTCAATTTTTTCGCAAGCATGCATAACTGTTGTGTGGTCCTTTTTGCCGAATTCCCTAGCAATTTGCGGATATGAAATATTAGCTTGACTTCTACATAAATACATAGCAATCTGTCTTGGATATACAATATCATTTGACTTTTTCGTAGAAAGCAAGTCCTTTTTCTCTAAGTTAAAATATTTTGAAACAACATCTTGTATGTAAGAGGCTGAAACCACCTTTTCTTTTTGCAAAACAATTTCATTAATTGATTTTTCTGCAACTTCAATCGTAATTTGGCTATGTGTAAGTGCTGCATAAGCAACAATTTTATTGAGAGTTCCTTCTAATTCACGAATATTTGTATTAATTTTGGTTGCAATAACTGTCAAAATATAATCATCAATAATAATATGTTCGGATTGGACTTTGTTTCGCAAAATCGCAAGACGTGTCTCATAATCTGGCATAGAAACATCGGCAATTAAGCCCCATTCAAGTCTTGTTTTCAATCTTTCTTCTAATAAAGGAATATCACGTGGTGGCTTGTCACTTGAAATGATGACTTGTTTTCCATTTTGATGTAGATGATTGAATGTGTGGAAAAACTCCTCTTGACCACGTTCTTTACCAGCAATAAATTCAATATCATCAATAAGCAAAACGTCAATATTTCTGTATTTATCACGAAATAATTGTGTTTTCATGCTTGGATTTTGAATATAATTAACTAATTCATTAATAAAATCTTCTGATGTTACATATAAAATTTTAGTATTTGGATTATTTTGCAATATTTTATTACCAATTGCGTGCATTAAATGCGTTTTACCAAGTCCGACACCACCATAAATATATAAAGGATTATAAGATGAAGCAGGAGCTTCTGCAACCGCTAAAGCCGCAGCATTTGCGAATTTATTGTTATCACCAACCACAAACGTATCAAACGTATATTTTGGATTTAAAAAAGTTTGTTCATAAGCTTCAGAATTCGTAAAATTTGGTGTTTCTTCAAAATCTGACGAATCGATTTCTTCATTTTGTAACTCACTTTGTTCGATTACAGTAATTTCGCAATTTTTATTAGTAATAAAATTAAATGTATTCACAATTAATTCAGCATATCTTGATTCAATTGCTTCTTTTTGAAAAGTAGATTGTGCAATTAAAACAATTTTATTATCATTCACAGATTTGATTTCTAACGTTTTAATCCATGTTGAATAAGAAATACTGGTTAATTCTTGCTTTAAAAGGTCTTTAGCTTTGGTAAGTAAATCATTTTTTCCTGAATACATTAATTTCTTCCTTTCTGTGTATTTTTCTATATTTTTTCCTAATTTCCTGAAAGTGTAATTTCCGTAAGTTAAAATATATACCTAATAATATCAAAAAAAAAAAAAAATAGCAAGATAAATTTGAAAAAATTAAATAAATATTATTTTTTCCAGATTACTTGACTTTTTACTTGTTTTTGTAGTATAATACATTTACTTATTAAGAAAAAATTTTTAAATTTTGAAGAAATAGATATAGGAGGTGCAAAATGAAAAGAACTTATCAACCTAAAAAAAGACAAAGAAATAAAGTTCATGGGTTTAGAAAGAGAATGCAAACAAGAGCAGGAAGAAAAGTGTTAAAAGCAAGACGTAATAAAGGAAGAAAAAAATTGAGTGCTTAAAGAAAAATAGGGGCGTTTTGTGCTCCTTTTTTAAGTGTAATCAAGGCGAGATGTTATGAAAAAAACAGTAATGATTAAAAGAAGATATGAATTTAAAATATTATTTTCAAAAGGAAAAATTTCTTACGGAAGCAATATCACAATGTATATTCTAAAAAACAAATTTTCGCATAATAAATTGGGGATTGCTGTGGGGAAAAAAAGTGGAAGAGCTGTGGATAGGAATAAGGTAAAACGTTTAATTCGCGAAAATTACAGGATTTTTGAGGATAATGTAAAATGTGGATATAATATTTTAATTTCTGTGAATAAAAAAAGTGATGTTCGAAATGTTGACTTTTATGATATCAAAAAAGACATGGAAAAATTGTTTAGAAAATCAGGATTATGGGTAGAAAAAATATGAGGAAATTATTATTAAAAATGATTGAATTTTATCAAAAATATATTTCTTCTTATTTATCACAGATGTGTAATGTACATTGTAAGTTTGAACCGACTTGCTCAGAATATGCTAAACAAGCCATAAACAAATATGGTGTTTTTCGTGGAACTTGGAAAAGCTTAAAGAGAATTATTAAATGTAATCCTTTTTCAAAAGGAGGATATGATCCGTTAAAATAAGGGAGGAATGAGATTGTTTAAATTTTTTGCCAATATTTTTGGTTATGTTTTAAATTTTATTTATGGAATTGTAAATAACTATGGAATTGCAATTATTTTATTTACAATTTTGCTAAAGTTAATTATGTTGCCAATTTCAATTAAACAACAAAAAACAATGAAAAAAACAACAAAGTTACAAGAACAAGTTAGAGAGATTCAAAATAAATACAAAAGTGACCCAACAAGAATGAACCAAGAAGTGATGGATTTATATAAAAGAGAAAATATGAGCCCATTTAGTGGATGTCTTAGTTCCATTTTACAAATCATTTTAGTAATTTCAATGTTTTATTTAGTAAGTAGACCACTTACTTATATGAAACATGTGGAACCAGATTTGATTAATCAATATGCGCAAGAGTTACAACAAACAGAAGGGGGAACGAATTATCAAGAAATTGGAATTATTCGTTTAAAGGCTGGAGAAGATGAACGTGTTAATTTGAATATGAACTTTTTGGGATTAAACTTAAGTTCAGTTCCATCACAAAATTACAAAGATTGGAAAGTATTTATTATACCAGTTTTATATGTCATTACATCTTTTATTTCAACAAAGGTAACAACGAATTTGAATACAACAAAGAAGAAAGAGAAAAAACTAGAACCAGATATTAATGATAACACACAAGAGTTAGTCAAAAAAGAAGAGGAAGAAATCGATATGATGGCTGAAATGAACAAAAATATGATGATTATGATGCCACTGATGACAGTTTCAATTGCTATTATTGCGCCATTAGGTTTAGCTTTGTATTGGTTAGTAAATAACATATTTATGCTAATGGAGAGGTTATTATTGGATAAATTTTTTAAATCTGAGGAGGAATAAAAATGGAGGAAAAAACGTACATTTTTGAAGGAAAAACCACAAATGAGGCAATTGAAAAGGGATTAAAAGAATTAAAAACAACAAAAAATAAAGTAGAAATTAGAGTGTTAGAAGAGGAAGATAAAAAGACGTTTTTTAGTATTTTGACCCCAAAAATTGTAAAAGTTGAAATAAAGTTTAAAGAAGGTATGAAACCAAAACCTAAAATAGCAAAAGAAATTGGACAAGTAATGCAAGAATTAGAGACTTTTGTTCATGATTTTGTGGATAAGTTACCAGAAAAAGATTTAAAATATGAAATAAAAAAAGAAGATAATTTGATAAAAGTTGATATAAAAGATGAAAGAGCAGCTTTTTTGATTGGATATAGGGGAGAGACACTTAACAGTTTGCAGAATATTTTGTCTAATATTGCAAGTAATGATAAGCAAGAAAAAGTGCGTGTGTTATTAAATATTAGTAATTATCGTGAGAAAAGAGAGAAGGATTTGACCAATTTATCAAATCGAATTGCAGAATCAGTAATGAAAACGAAAAAGTCAGTAACATTAGAGCCCATGAGTGCGTATGATCGAAAAATTGTCCATAGTGTTTTACAAAATCATGAGAAAGTAACAACATATAGTGTAGGAAAAGAACCATATCGAAAAGTTGTTGTAAGTTTGAAATAAAGGCAAAAGCCTTTATTTTTTTTGAAAAAATGAAAGAACAATTGACGATTTATGGAAAGTATGTTATACTATTTACGGTTAAGTTATGAACTTTTTTCGAAAAGGAGAAACAGCTATGGAAAAAGAATTAGTAAATAGAGTAATAAATGAGATTTTTAAACAAAAGCAACAAATTATTTTCACAGAAAAGGAGATTTCAGAACTTAAAGCTGTTAGAAAATTTAAAAGAGGTAGGCTATACAAAGCGAAAAAACCAGGAATTTCTTGCCGGATAGAAGTTTACAAAGATAAAGGAATTCGGGTGAACATTTTTGATAATAGCTGAGGATTTTAGCAAAAGAGCAAGAGGAGGGAGCAAGTGTGCCGCCGCTTGCTCTCTTTGTTGTATTCAAAAAACAGCCAGAGCATCTTGACTTTTTATGTAAATTATGATATAATTCAAACATTAAAAGGTTTTGAAATAAATAAAATGTTTATTTAGGAATAGAAAGAGAGGAGCGAATACATGAGACATTTTATTGAATTTATGATTTCTGGCGATATGCCAGTTAATATTGAAAGCCGGAAATTGCCAGAAAGCCTGCCGAAAAACACTATTGCATATCGTTTTTATGATTTAGATAAAAAAACGAAAAAATATAGTGGTTGGACTTATTTTGGCATTCCTTTTTCTTTAGAGGAGATAAATGCTTTAGTTTCGGAAGAAAAGGAACTTTTCAAGAAATTTATAGAAAAATATTCGAAAACAGAATTAACTATGTCTTTTCTGACGACAAGGAACTTTCAAGAGGGTATAACAAAAAAAGGCTGGACGCGATTTGTTAAAGTGTGTGATGGACACTGGTATCCTCTTAAGGAAGAAGATGCGATTTGGATGTCAGCAAAGACAAAGGAAATAAATGTGCAAATAAGAGATCGGATAAAAGAGGAGTTGCTGAGTAAGGGAGAGCGGCATCCAAGAGTTTCGTTGAAAAGTATTGAAGAAATGAAGCTTTTACAAATTACGAGAGGAGGAAAATTGTACGCAAAAGTAGGTCGCACGTCTTATTATGCATGGGTAAATGAGGATAGAGAAGTCGTCTCTGTTCAGGTCGTGAAGAGACGCAGGTGAAAATAAGCCAGAAGAGCGAGAGGGAGCAAGTGGGCCCACTTGCTCTTTTGCTTTTTGAAAAATAGTTGAAGTATTATGGAAATAATATTATAATATATGTTTTACTTTTATAGAAAAAATATTTTATCATGAGGAGGAGAACATGAAAAAAGAACATGTAGAATGTGTTATTAAACGGTTGCAGGAAGAAAAGGAGGAGATTACTAAAGAGCAGTTAAAAAAGAAAATGAAATTCGTAAAAAGGGATGAAACAGGTGAAATCTATTTTCTGGAACTGAAAAAAAGGCATTATATTATTATCTCCAAAACGGGAGAACTTACAGTTCATTCACGTTAATTATTTTATTTTCATGAATTAAGGCAGAAGAGCAGGAGGGAGCAAGTGTTTCACTTGCTCTTTTGTCTTTTTTAGAAAAAAGTTATGAAATTATTATGTATTTAAGTTACGAAAATATTTTGCATAAAATATTGACATTTTATGTAAAATATGATAAGAAATGGATATTTATATGTAGCAAAATTGGAGAGGGATCAGTTGGGAGGAATTAAAAAAGTATATGCAGGAGAAACTATGGTTAAAAGTTGTCTTCAGATGAAAAAGTAAGAGGCACAGATCGAGCGAGATGGGAATTCTCGCTCTTTCTGTGTGAAAGATAAAATTTTCTTGTGGATAAAAAAATAAGCCAAAAATAATAGTGGAAATTATTTTTGGTATTTTTTTATTTGTTTTTCCACTAAATATTTAATTTTTTATTTTATTTTTTATATTTATTATTTTTTAATAATATTTTTTATTAATTATTAAAAAATTAATTTTTCGCGAAAAAAAGCCATTTTTATACTTGCACATTTATGTTTACTGTGCTATAATTTAGATATTAAAAAAGTAAGATATTGTGTGTAGCAAAATTTTCGAAATAAAAAGGAGAAATTATGAGTACCATAGTTGCCATATCAACGTCGCCCGGAATTGGTGGAATTGGAATTATACGAATGAGTGGAAATGAATGTTTTGATATTTTAAATCAATTTTTTGTACCTAAAAATAAATCTAAGGCGAAAAGTTATACACTAAAATATGGAAAAATTGTGGATAACTTTGGAGAAATTGTGGACGAAGTATTAGTTTCCTTTTTTTTAGCGCCAAAAAGCTACACAACAGAGAATATGTGCGAAATTAATACACATGGTGGAACCGTTGTGATGAACAAAATATTGGAAATTTGCTTGAAAAATGGGGCTGTTTTGGCAGAGCCAGGTGAATTTACCAAACGCGCATTTTTAAATGGAAGAATTGATTTATCGCAGGCTGAAGCTGTGATTGATTTGATAAATGCCAAGACAGACAAGGAAAGTAAGGTTGCTGTTGAGCAATTAGAGGGAAGTTTGTCTCAAAAATTAAAAGAAATTCGAAAAAAAGTGCTTTCGTTATTGGCTGATATTGAGGTAACCATTGATTATCCTGAATATGATGTGGACGAAGTCACAGAATCGAAAATAAGCCACGTTTTAAAAGAAATAGATATATTACTAGGAGCACTTGAAAAAAGTTTCTTAAATGGCAAAATTTTACGAGAAGGCGTGAAAGTCGCAATAATTGGGAAACCAAATGCAGGGAAGTCATCTTTGCTGAATTTGATTTTGAACGAAGAACGTGCGATTGTGACTGATATTGAGGGGACAACAAGGGATACAATAGAGGAATTTATCAATATTGATGGTGTGCCTTTGAAAATAATTGATACAGCTGGAATTCGAAATGCAAAGGATGCAGTTGAGAAAATAGGTGTGGAAAAGTCGTTAAAAATTTCTGTGGATAGCGATATTGTGCTTGCTATTTTCGATGCTTCTAAAGAAATGGATGACGAAGATAGAAAAATTTTAGATTTAATAAAAAATAAAAATGCGATTATTTTGCTCAATAAAATTGATTTAGGAATAGCAATTAATAAGGTAGAAATAGAAGATTTAGGTAAAAAAATTGTCGAAATTTCTGCAAAAGATAAATTGGGTGTGGAAAACTTATATGAAACTATTTCAAAATCTTTAAAACTTAGTGAAATAGCGGTAGATGGCGAATTAATTGTAAGTAATAATCGTCATAAAAGTTTGATTATCAATAGTCATAATCATGTGAAAAAAGCGCAAGAAATTATCGAACAAAAATTGCCAATTGATATTGTTTCTTCCTATTTAAAGGAAATTATTGAAGAGATGGGAAAGATTACAGGGGAGAGCGTTACAGAAGATGTCATTAATGAAATTTTTGCGAAATTTTGCTTAGGAAAATAAATATCCACAGAACATAAGTTCTTAAGTCGAACTCAATTTTTAGATAAATAGGATTATAAAAAGTTAAATTATGACGTTTTTTGTCTAAAAGTGTCAAAAAAAGTAAAATAATGTAGAAAAAAGGAGTATAAAATGGGATATAAGGCTGGAAAATATGATGTAGCTGTAATTGGTGCAGGGCATGCTGGTTGTGAAGCGGCGCTAGCTTCTGCAAGGTTAGGAATGAAAACATTGATTTTTTCAATTAGTTTGGAATGTGTTGCCAATATGCCATGTAATCCGCATATAGGAGGTTCTTCAAAAGGACATTTGGTTCGTGAAATTGATAGTCTTGGTGGAGAAATGGGTAAAAATATTGACAAAACTTTGATACAACTTCGTATGTTAAATACGTCGAAAGGTCCAGCTGTTCACGCTTTGAGGGCACAGGCAGACCGCAAAAGATATCAAATGGAAATGAAACATACTTTGGAAAAACAAGAAAATTTGTATTTGAAACAGGCTGAAATTGTAGAAGTAAAAGTAGAAAACGGTAAGGTAAAGTCTGTGGTTACAAATTTGGGAGCTGAATATGAGGTTGATTGTGTTATTTTTGCGACAGGAACTTATTTAAAAGGTAAAATATTTATTGGCGAAAATTCTTTTGAAAGTGGCCCAGATGGCGTATTTCCAGCTAATCAATTGTCAGAGTGTTTGAAAAATTTGGGCATTGAAATTCAAAGATTTAAAACAGGGACACCTGCAAGAATTAATAAGAAAAGTATTGATTTTTCGAAAATGGAAATTCAAGAAGGGGATACAGACATTGTTCCATTTTCGTTTGAAGATAAAATGTCAGACGTGGAACAAATCCCTTGTTGGCTTACTTATACAAATGAGAGAACACATGACATTATTCGACAAAATTTGCATAGATCTCCTTTGTATGCTGGCATGATTGAGGGAACAGGGCCGAGATATTGTCCTTCAATTGAAGATAAAGTGGTGCGTTTTGCGGATAAGGAAAGGCATCAAATTTTTGTGGAACCAATTGGGAAAGATACAGACGAGATGTATATTCAAGGAATGAGTTCGTCTTTACCTGAAGATGTGCAAATTGCGATGTATCGTACACTTCCCGGTTTGGAAAATGCGGAATTTACAAGACCTGCGTATGCCATTGAGTATGATTGTATTGAACCGTCTCAATTAAAGAGTTCTTTGGAACTAAAAAAGATAAGTGGTATGTTTTTTGCAGGGCAAATTAATGGGACTTCTGGTTATGAAGAAGCAGCTGCGCAAGGAATTATTGCAGGAATTAATTGTGTACAAAAGTTGAAAGGAAAGCCACCTGTTATTTTAGATCGTTCGCAGGCATATATTGGCGTTTTGATTGATGATATTGTGACCAAAAGTACGATGGAACCATATAGAATGATGACTTCTAGAGCGGAATATAGGTTGCTTTTGAGGCAAGATAATGCAGATTTAAGGCTTACAGAAATAGGGCATGAAGTTGGGCTTATTTCAGAGGAAAGATATGAGAAGTTTTTGGAGAAAAAAGCACAAATCGAAGCTGAGGTGGAGCGTCTAAAAAATACGAATATTAAGCCAAACGAAGAGAATAATTCCGTTCTTGTTACACGTGGAACAACTCCAATTACTTCTGGAACAAAAATGTCAGATTTACTAAAAAGAACAGAGTTAAATTATGAAAATTTGAAAGAAATTGATGTGGATAGACCAGTTCTAGATAGGCAAGTATGGGAAGAAGTAGAAATCATGGTAAAATATGAAGGCTATATTGAGATGCAGAAAAAGCAAGTGGAGGGCTTTCAAAAAATGGAGGCAAAAGTGTTGCCAGAGAATATTGATTATGAGGAAATTAAGGGATTAAGACTGGAAGCAAGACAGAAATTGAATAAAATTAAACCATATTCAATTGGACAAGCTTCTAGAATATCTGGTGTTTCACCTGCGGATATTTCGGTTTTATTGATTTATTTAGAACAAAATAAAAACAAAAATAAGAAATAATTAGCATTTTACAATTATCAAAATATAGGAGAAAAATTATGAATTTAAAAGACTTTTTGCGTGTTTTTGAGCAAGAGTGTGGAAAAAATGACGTAAAATTTGAGGAGAAAAAGGCAGAATTATTGTATCAATTTATGAATTTGATTTTGGAATGGAATGAAAAAATTAATGTAACTGCGATTAGAGATGAAAAAGAGTTTATCGTGAAACATTTTATTGATTCGTTGGTAATAGGGCAGTTGCTGGGAAATGCGAAAAATGTTTTGGATATTGGAACAGGGGGAGGATTTCCTGGTATTCCATTAAAAATATATAATCCAGAGAAAGAGTTTACATTGATTGATTCGGTAAAGAAAAAAGTGACAGTCGTAAATGATGTTATTCAGAAATTAGAGTTATCCACAATTGAAGCTTTAGCAATTCGAGCAGAAGATTTGGCAAGAGATCCGAGATATAGAGAGAAGTTTGGCGTTGTGGTGACAAGAGCTGTTTCAAAGTTATCCACAATTGTGGAATATATGATTCCATTTACAGAAATAGGAGGAAGGGCGATTTGTATGAAAGGTCCAAGTGCAGAACAAGAGATTTTGGAGGCGAAAACAGCGATTTTAAAATTGGGTGGAGAAATTGAAAGAGTGGAAAAATTGTGTATTAATAATGAGTTTGAAAGAAATGTGATTGTAATTAAAAAAATCAAAAAAACAGAAGAAAAATATCCAAGAGGGCAAGGAAAACCTGCAAAAGAGCCAATTCAATAAGAGTTGTAAGAGCAAGTTTTGACTTGTTCTTTTTTTACGGAAGTTGAAACAAACTGTATTGATTTTTGCTACAAAAAATACAATAAATTGTAATAATTTTATTGACATTTATGCAAAAATTTTATATGATAGAAAAAAGGAGTGAGAAGAATGAGCAGAATTATCGCAATTGCAAATCAAAAAGGAGGTGTCGGAAAGACTACAACCGCAGTAAATGTAGGTTCTATTCTTGCGAAAAAAGGCAAAAAGGTAATGCTAATTGATTGTGATCCACAAGGAAATGCAACAAGTGGATTAGGCATAGAAAAGGACGGAGAATATTCATTATATGATGTTTTGATTAATGATGTTGACATAAAACAAACATTGCAAGATACGTGTGTAAAAACATTGAAAATATGTCCTGCAAATGTGAATTTGGCTGGAGCTGAAGTGGAATTAGTTAATCAAATGTCAAGAGAACAACGCATGAAAGCAGCATTAGAAGAAGTAAAGGAAGAGTACGATTTTATTTTGATAGATTGTCCACCATCCTTGGGATTAGTGACTTTGAATGCTTTTACAGCTGCGAATTCTGTTTTAATTCCAGTACAGTGTGAATATTTTGCATTAGAGGGTTTAGGACAACTTTTGAATACGATTAACCTTGTGAAAAAACATTTGAATAAGAGTTTGGAGATTGAGGGAGCTGTGCTTACTATGTATGATATTAGGACAAACCTTTCAAATGAAGTGGTGAAAGAAGTAAAAAAATATTTTGGGGATAAAGTGTATAAAACAGTAATTCCAAGGAATATAAAGCTAAGTGAAGCGCCAAGTTATGGTATGCCAATTATTTTGTATGACGAGAAGTCTAAAGGGGCAAGATGTTACGAAAAACTGACAAAAGAGATTTTGAAGGCAGAAGCAGATAGAGAAAAAGAAAATAAAAAAGAAGATTAGTTTAAGAAATGGGGGATAAAAATGGCTAAGAAAACAGGATTAGGAAAAGGTTTAGAGGCATTGTTTTCAGTACCAGTACAGGAAGAAACACAAAGTTATCCACAAGGTGTGGATAATGGAATTGTAAAGTTAAATATTAATGAGGTTGAGCCCAATATAAATCAGGCAAGGAAGATTTTTGATGAAGAATCTATTGAGGAATTGGCAACTTCAATTAAGGAATATGGCGTTATTCAGCCAATTATTGTAACGAAAAAGCCAAAATATTATGAAATTATTGCTGGAGAAAGACGTTGGCGTGCTTCTAAAAAGGCTGGTTTGGATGAAATTCCAGTAATTATTAGGGAAGATGACGATAAGCGTAATCAGGAGATTTCACTGATTGAAAATATTCAAAGAGAGGATTTGAATCCAATTGAGAAGGCTCGAGGAATTAAGCAATTGATGGAGGATTATGATTTAACACAGCAAAAAGTAGCAGATATTTTGGGGAAAAGTAGAAGTAGTATTGCCAATACAGTTCGTATATTAAATTTAGATGAAAGAGTATTAAATTTAGCTTTGGAGGGTAAACTAACAGAAGGACATTGTAAGTCGCTTATGTCTGTGGATGATCCAGA
This sequence comes from uncultured Clostridia bacterium, assembly GCA_949927455.1. Lineage (GTDB taxonomy): Bacteria > Bacillota > Clostridia > TANB77 > CAG-508 > Scatovivens. The sequence goes on along the minus strand of CATLEX010000045.1, from coordinate 258 downwards.
AAAGCAATATCAAATGGCTTTGTACATAATTGAGGCTGGGGATTCGGTTAGGGATGCTGAGCGAAAAATGAGAAATGCAAAGAAAACGCCAAAAAAAGATAATCGCTATGCTCCAATTTATCAGGATATTGAGAATACATTTCAAGGTTTTTTTGGAACAAAGGTTAAGTTAGATGCGGGTAGCAAAAAAGGAAAAATTATTATTCAATATAATTCTAACGATGATTTGGAAAGGATTTTGGAATTAATAAAATAGAT
>CATLEX010000044.1 GCA_949927455.1 uncultured Clostridia bacterium | reverse complement strand
TGGGGAATTCATTTATATTGTCCTGAAATATATGGAAATAATGGTGGAGCTTCTTTGATTATTTGCAATACGAAAAAAGGGATAGAATGTTTTAAGTTAGCTAAAAAGAGATTATATGGACATGAGTTAGATTTTGAAATAGCATTAAAATACCAAAGTCCTTTGAGAAAATCGATAGCCTATAATGAAAAAAGAAGTGAATTTATGAAGGATTTGATAAACCAAGATGTGAATTATATGAATTTATGTAAGAAATGGTATCAGAAACCAAGTTTTAAATTGTTATACGCAAAGTATGTTTGGGGAAATAGACAAAAAATATTGATTTGGAATATAAAAAATAAATTTCGGAGGCAAGAAGAATGCAAAAAAAGATGCTTAATTTTACAGTTGGACCAGTTCAATCAAGTGAAATAATTAGGAATATAGGTGCAGAACAAGTTCCTTATTTTAGGACCACAGAATTTTCTGAACTAATGTTTGAAAATGAAACATGGATAAAAAAGCTATCCAAGGCGCCTGAAAATAGTAAAGTAGTTTTTATAACTGCTTCTGGAACAGCTTCAATGGAAGCTACAATTATGAATACTTTAACAATAGAGGATAAAGCAATTATTGTAAATGGAGGTAGTTTTGGACAAAGATTTGTAGATTTATGCAATATTTACAAGATACCGTATAGCGAAATTAAATTAGAGACAGGAAGAAATTTAGAAATAGAAGATTTAAAAGGGTATGAGAATCAAGGTTATACAGCCTTTATAGTAAATGCTCATGAAACTTCAACAGGTGTGCATTATGATATGGACAAAATTAGTAAATTTTGCAAAAGAAATCATTTATTTTTCATTGTGGATGCGATTAGTTCTTTTTTAGCGGATCCATTTGATATGAAAGCACTCAATGTAGATGTTATGATAACGGGTTCCCAAAAGGCATTGGCTTGTCCACCAGGGATTTCAATCATTGTGTTATCAGAAAATGCTGTCAATAGAGTTTATCAAAATAATCCTAAATGCTTGTATTTGAATTTAAAAGTAGCATTAGAAAATGTAAAAAGAGGGCAAACACCTTTTACTCCTGCTGTTAGTATTTTAAGGCAAATTCATGCAAGATTAAAAGAAATTGATCAAAATGGTGGAGTAGAGTTTGAAAGTAAGAAAATTCATGATTTAGCAATAGATTTCAGAACAAGAATAAAAGATTTACCATTTGAATTTATTACAAATTCTCCGTCAAATGCTGTGACAGCACTTCATCCATTAAACGTTTCTGCTTATGATATATTTGTGGAACTAAAGGATTATTATCATATTTGGATTTGTCCGAATGGAGGAATATTAAAAGATAGAATTTTCAGAGTTGGGCATATAGGAGACTTAGCAATAAAGGATAATACCATGCTTATCAATGCCTTTAAGGATATGGAGAGAAGAGGGTTATTATAGAAAGGGTTTTAAATGAAAAAAGTAATTACTTATGGAACTTATGATTTATTGCATCATGGACATATCAGATTATTGGAAAGAGCTAAACAGTTAGGAGATTATTTGATTGTTGGAATTACATCTAATGATTTTGATAAACAACGTGGAAAAATAAATGTTAAACAATCTCTTATGGAAAGAGTAAAAGCAGTAAAAGATACAGGTTTAGCAGATGAAATAGTCATAGAAGAATACGAGGGACAGAAAATAGATGATATCTGTAAATATGGTATTGATATTTTTACAGTAGGTTCAGACTGGGAAGGAAAATTTGATTATTTAAAGGAATATTGTCAAGTTATTTATTTACCACGTACGAAAGGAATATCAAGTTCTGAGTTGAGAACAGAGAGCAGAAGAATAAAGTTAGGTTTGGTGGGAGAAAGTGTTTATTTTGAAAAAGTTGCCAGAGAAAGTAATTTTGTAAATGGAATAGAAGTGGTAGCAGTTTGCACAAATGAAGAGAAACCAAAAGTGGATGTATTAGGGCATAAAGTATTTTATACCAATCATTATGAGGAAATTTTAGAGAGTGTGGATGCTGTATATTTAATTTCACAACCTTCAAGTCATTATACTCAAATTGAAAAAGCTTTATTAAATCATAAGCATGTTTTGTGTGAATCTCCAATTGCATTATCAAAAAAGCAAACTTCGACTTTATTTGATTTAGCAGCGAAAAATAATTGTGTTCTAATGGAAGGGATAAAAACAGCCTATTCAACAGCTTATTTAAGGTTGTTATTATTACTAAAAGGTGGAATAATAGGGAATATTATTTCAGTAGATAGTACCTGTACGAGTTTAAAAAAAATAGACAAAGAAAATGAGGAAAAATTAGAACAAACTTGGAATAGCATTTGTGCTTGGGGACCAACTGCAATGCTTCCAATTTTCCAAATTTTAGGTACGAATTATAAAGAAAAGAGAATCATTTCAAGTTTTGCAAATGCACAAAAGTCATTTGATTTATTTACGAAAATAGATTTTATCTATCAAAATGCAGTTGCTTCTATAAAAGTTGGAAAAGCTGTAAAATCTGAAGGAGATTTAATTATAACAGGAACAAAAGGATATGTATATGTTCCAGCACCGTGGTGGAAAACGGATTATTTTGAAGTCAGGTATGAAGACCAAAATGAAAATAAAAGATATTTTTATTCATTAGAAGGAGAAGGAATTCGCTATGAATTAGTAGAATTTACTCGTTCAATAGAGGAAAATAGGACAAGTACTCATATGAGCAAAGATATTTCGTTGGCAATCAGTAAAGTTCTTGAGGATTTTGAAAATAAAAATAATATGATTGAAATCTAGTTTTATAGCTTGGTTTTGATTTTTAAAAAAGGAGCTTAAGGTGAAAAAAAGAAATTACGGAATTGATTTATTGCGTATCATAGCAATGTTTTTTGTTGTAATTATTCATATTTTAGGACAAGGTGGAGTGGTTGAAACAGTAGCAGATGACAAAGGAAAATTTGCTATTGCATGGTTTCTTTATATAATTGTTTATTGTGCAGTAAATTGTTATGCTTTAATTACTGGATTTGTTTGCTTTTCAGAAGAAGATAAACCACATAAATTTTCTAATTATATTGTTTTATGGTTACAAGTAGAGTTTTATAGTGTTTTAATTACTTTTCTATTTTGGAAATTATATCCAAAATTAGTTGGTACCAATCAATTGTTAGCTTCGTTTTTACCAGTAACAGCAAGAAATTATTGGTATTTTACAGCATATACAGGTGTATTTTTAGCGATGCCTTGGCTCAATAAAATTGTACAGAAATTAGAAGTGGAAAATTTAAGAGCGTTTATGATTGGCATTTTTACTTTTTCATTGTATGTTACAATTGCAGATTTGATAGGAAAAGATTTGTTTTATTTAGAATCAGGATTGAGTGCTTTATGGCTTGCCATTTTATACATCATAGGTGCGTATATTAAAAAATGTGAATTGCATAAGAAAGTTAAGATAAAAAATATGGGATTAATTGGAATATTATTAGTGATTTTAACTTGGGGATGGAAAATTGGAGTTGGAGAATTAACAAGAGTTTTAGTAGGAAATGAAATAGGAAGTAATTTTTTATTTTCTTTTGTATCACCAACTATTTTAGGAATAGCAATTGTTATGTTATTGATTTTTGCTAATTTAGAAATAAAAGAAACGGCACAAAAAATAATCCAATTTTTAAGTCCAGCGGTTTTTGGAGTATATTTATTTCATGTACATCCTGTGATTAATTCTTATGTTATAACAGATCGATATGCGGATATTGGAAATTTATCATTATTTCAAATTCCAATGGCAATACTTGGTTCAGCCGCAGTTGTATTTATAATAGGAGTTTTGATTGATAAAATACGTATTGTATTGTTTAAAATATTAAGGATAGACAATGTAGCAATATATGTAGAAAAAAATATAAGAAAGATACTAAAAGGTTAAAAAGAAAAGGTGTAGAGATGAAGAAAGAAAAAAAGTTACATATAGGAATTATTATAATAGGTACAATCATTTTTATTATAACATGTTTTCATACAAATGTACATAATGATCAAGCCTATACAATGGGCATAAATAATTTATCAATTAGAGAAGAAATTTCTGCTTTAATAGAGGATGTACATCCAATTTTATATTATATGATGCTGAGAGGATTTACAGCTGTATTTGGAAATACAGCAATATGGTGTAGAATATTTTCCTTGTTTCCAATTGTGATTTTGGGAATTATACGGATATACTCATATTAGAAAAGATTTTGGAGAAAAAATAGGAAAATTTTTTACTTTTTTAGTTTTTTTCTTGCCAATTATGTTAGAAGAAGCAAATAACATAAGAATGTATTCTTGGGCTGCATTATTTGTATCCTTATCTGCAATTTATGCTTATAGGTTATGTAGCCAAAATAAAGTAAGTTTGTATGTGTATTTTGTGATATTTAGTTTATTAGCAGCATATTCGCATTATTTTGCAACCTTTACAATTGTGTTAATTAATATTATATTATTGATAAACCAAATAAAAAACAGAGAAGTTACAAAAATAAAAAGATATTTAATCAGTGGTGTAATTGAAACCTTACTATTTATTCCTGGAATAATTATATTTTTTTATCAAGTTACAAATGTAACACAAGGCTATTGGATTGAAATGCATTACCCATGGATATTAATTAATACAGTATTTTTTTATTTTAATCTTGCAAAAGGCAGTAGAATATTAAATATAATGATTGTTTTAGTAGGAATATTAATAGGAATTTGTTCAATAAAAGTATTATATAAAAATCGTAAAGATAAAAATGCTAAATTGGCAATGATAGCAATATTAATTTATACTATTATTATTGTAGTTTCATTAATGGTTTCTATTGTCAAACCAATATTTGTGCCAAGATACTCTTTCCCAATGGTTGCGTTAGTGATATTTGCCTTATCTTATGTTTTAGCTAATATAGAAAATCAGAAAATTTATAGTGTCATGATGTTGTGTTTAATTTTTATTTCAATAGCTAATATAGGTAAATTTTTCATTAAAATATATGCAAGAGAGAATCAAGAAGTTTTTCAAATAGTAGAAGAAAATTTGAAAGATACAGATATTCTTTTATACAACAACACTGACTTTGCAAGTATCTATGCAAATCGATTTAGCACACATAAAAATATAGTATATCATTTAGGAGCAAATTGGAATTTGAAAAAGGTACTAGAAGTAGACGGAGTTGAGTTAATAGAAAATCTTGAAAATGTCAATCTAAATAATAGGATATGGTTGATAGAAGATGAAGAGAGATTATTAACCAAAGCAATGGAAGTGGAAAAAGATAATATAATTTTGCAGAAAGAATGTTTTTATCCATATATAAATTGCAGTGTATATATTACTTTATTAGATAATCAGGAATTATAAAAAAATAGTAGGAGAATAAATATGTACTACACCTACATCTTAAGATGTCAAGATAACTCACTCTACACTGGTATTACAACTGATTTAAAACGTCGCATGCAGGAGCATTTTTCACGGACGGTGACAAGTGCGCAAAATATACGCTACGCCACAAACCTCAAAAATTGGAAATTGCTTGGCAATCGGAAAACAGAGTGTTAGCATCGAAATTAGAATTTCATATAAAAAAGGATTTGACAAAAATACAAAAGGAAGAATTAATTAAAAATTCAGAAAAATTGCAAGAATTTCTTGGTGAAAAAATAAATGTTATGTTTTACACAATGTTTGAATGATGAACAATATAAGAGATTATTAGAGAAAAAACATATAATAAATCTGGCATAAAGCAAACCTCCTTGCATACAATATACAAAAATAAAAAGGAGGTTTCAATATGTATTATGGACAAAACGGAAATTATATGCAAGATTTAAATTATTATAATCAAAATCCAAATCCAAATTATACTTATAATCCATATATGCAAAACAATACTTATCCCAATCAAAATAATATGAGTATGAATAATATGGGGAATATGAATACACCAATGAGACAACCACAACAAAATCTAAATGCTATGTATCCAGCTGTTTACAGAATTATTTTGCCAGTTGTGTCTCAAGTAGTTTCTAATAATAATACAAGTTATTTAACAGAGGATGGTTTAAATAGTATGGTTGATACAGTTTACAACATTGTAGAAGGAGATATCAATTTGCAAAGTAATTCCAATTCAGCAACAGGAGTGGCGCAAACAACAACGACAGAAAATTCTTCAAGTAGTAATTGCTCAAGAGCCAATACAACTAGTTCAGGGCGGGAGTACAACAACTACTACAAATGCTTCTGCGAATAGGTCAAATTCTTTATTAAGAGATTTGATTAAAATTATGATATTGAATGAAATTTTGGCAAGAAGACAAAATAATCCAATGATGATGAATACAAATATGCCAAATGGAAATATGAATCAAAATATGTTTATGTAAAAAATAGATGGATTGGTTAAGACCAATCCTTATTTTTTGAAATTTAAATCAATTAAAATAGGCGAAAGTAATTTGTCGAAAGCTGTCGATTTAAAAGTCGAAAAAGCAAAAATAAAACTTGCATTTGATTAGAAACTATGTTAAAATAGCTCTAAATAAAAAAGAAAAGGTGGTGATAGAATGGAAGAATTAAAAGAATTATTGATTGGATTTGAACAAAGAATGAATGAAAAATTTCGAGAAATTGATGAGAAGTTTCAACAAGTTGTGATAGAACTAGAAAACAATGCAGAAAAAATCGAGCAAGTCGAAAGAATATTAAGTGAAAGAATTAATCAAGTTGAGAAAACACTAAGTGAGAGAATTGATCAAGTCGAAAGAGCATTAAATGAGAAGATTGATCGAGTTGAAAAAACATTAAAAGGAGAAATGAAACAGCTTGAAAGAACTATATTAGATAGACAATTCTTGTTTGAAACAGAGTATGGTAAAAAAATTGATATGATTTATGATGCAGTTGTGCTGGAGCTAGATAAAAATTTGGAAAAATCTGAGAAAATAAGAAAGTTAGATGCCAGAATGGATAAGAGTGAAATTAAAGTATTTGATCATGAAAAAAGAATTTCTATTCTAGAAAGAAGTTAAGATAATTCTAAGATTAACGAAAATTCATCATAAAATAGAGAGTATACATATTATTTTTAAGAAAAAAGTAATATATATACTCTCTATTTTAATTTGTCAAAAAAGTATAATTTACAAAAATTTGTACATGCTAAATATAGTTTATAAAATAGGAAGTGAGGAATGAAAATGAGAGTCAAAGAATGTATGTGTAAAAAAGTAGTAAGAGCAACTTCTGATACGACATTACAAGAAATTGCAAAATTAATGCAACAAAATAATGTTGGTTGTGTTCCAATTTGTAATCAGGAAAATCATGTGATTGGATTTGTGACAGATCGAGATATTATTACAAGATGTATAGCCAATAATAAAAATTGTGACCAAACAAAAGCATCTGATATTATGACAACAAAAGTCATTAAAACAACACCAGATACAGAATTAGAGGATGCAACACAAACTATGTCTCATAATCAAATTAGAAGATTACCAGTCATTGAAAATAACCAAATTGTTGGTATGCTTACGATTGGTGATTTGGCACAAAATCAAAAGGTACAACCACAAGAAGTAGGAGATACAATGGAATGTATTTGTAGTCAGAAAAATCAGTAAGGTTAGAAAGGGGCTGTTAAAATTGGGAAGTATGACAATTGTCAAAAAAGTTGGTTGGTTAGTTGTAATTATTTTAGTTTTGATTTTAGCCAGTAAACTTTTTATGTTCTACATTCCTTTTTTAATTGCCTATGTTATTTCTCTTTTAGTAGAACCAGTTATAAAATGGGTTCATAAAAAGACAGATTTTAGTAGAAAGACTAGTAGTGTGATTGTGCTTGTTACAGTTTTTATAATACTTTTTGGTTTGCTTGCTTGGGGAACTTTTACGCTGATTTCGGAAAGTACAAATTTGCTTAGTGCCTTGAATACATATTTGGAAAAGGCGATTGAGTGGGTAAATTCAATTATTAAAAGTTTGAATATGGACAAGATTTCTTTATCAGACGATGTCAGGCAAATGATACAAACATCTTCTGAAGATGTACTCAGCCAAATGGGGTTATTTCTGAAAAATATGTTAACCAATTTTTTAGAAAATCTAAAATCCATTCCCACGATTTTGATTTATACAGTAATTACGATTTTAGGTACGTATTTTATTACTTCTGACAAAATTTACATTTGGGACAGAATGGAACATCATGTTCCAAAGAAAATTTTGGGAAAAATTTCGACAACTGTTGAAAAAATTACAAAATCACTGGGAGGCTATTTGAAAGCCGAAATGATACTTATTGGTATTTCGTTTGTGATTGTTTTGATGGGACTGAATATTTTTTATTTAATGGGAATGAATGTTGGGTATCCACTTCTAATGGCGCTTTTTATTGGGTTTGTAGATGCTCTTCCAATTTTGGGTTCTGGAACTGTGATGATACCATGGTGTATTGTTTTGCTCTTAAATCAAGAATACACAGTTGGTTTTTCCATTTTGGGATTATACATTTTTACGTCTGTGGTAAGGCAATTTTTGGAACCCAAAATTATCAGTAGTAAAATTGGAATTCATCCACTCTTTACCTTAATTGCGATGTACACAGGTTTTAAAATCATGGGAGTTATGGGAATGTTAGTTGGACCAATTGTACTGATTATTCTAAAAAATATTTTTGAAAACACAATTGATAAAGGAATTGTAAAATCAATATTGGAAGAGTAAAATAAAAAAGCAGGTTTTTGAGCCTGCTTTTTAAAAATTATTCAAAAATACTTGAAAAATTAATCAATAACGTATATAATAGAAAAAATAACAAACGAAGAAATAGTAGGAGGAAAAAATGGCTACAAGAGATAAAAGTTTTTGGATTTTACTTATTTTTATTTTATCAGGATTAGTAATTGGTGGGCTATTAGGCGATATAGCATCTAAAGTAGACTGGCTTTGGTGGCTTGGATTTGGGCAAAATTTTGGATTAGAAAGTCCGCTGGTTTTAGATTTGAGTATTTTGAAAATTACATTTGGATTTATGGTAAAAATCAATATTGCAAGTATTATTGGGATTGCTATTGCACTTTTTATGTATCGTAAAATGTAAATTTGAAAAGTAGGGGTTTATATGTTAGAAATTTTAGAAGATGCTGTGCTAGATAGTATCAAATTAATTCCGTTTTTGTTGATAACCTATTGGCTCATGGAATATTTAGAACATAAAATGTCAGATAGACATAAAGAGCACATGAAACAATCGGGAAAAATGGGACCAGTAATTGGAAGCGTATTAGGCGCATTTCCGCAATGTGGATTTTCCGTTTCTGCCACTAATTTGTATTGTGGACGTGTCATTTCGCTAGGGACTTTAATGGCAGTTTATTTATCAACTTCAGACGAAATGATACCTGTTTTTTTATCAGAAGCAGTTTCGCCTCAAGTGATTTTTAAAGTGCTTTTGCTTAAAGTAGTCATTGGAATGATAGTAGGAATGGTTATTGATTTAATTTGGCGAAAAGAAACACAAACACAAAATGAGATTTCACATTTGTGTGAGCAGGCACATTGTCATTGCGAAAAAGGAATTTTAAAATCTACACTAAAACATACCATTCACATTACACTATTTATTTTTGTGATGAATTTGATTTTGAATAGCATCATTCATTTTGTGGGAGAAGAAGTTATTTTAGGTTTGCTGAAAAATAGAACGATTTTAGGACCAATTTTAGCGGGATTGATGGGGCTTATTCCAAATTGTGCAGCTTCTGTTATGATTGCTAAATTATATATTGATGAAGTGATTTCAGCAGGAACAATGATTGGAGGACTTCTTGTTGGAGCTGGTGTTGGCTTAATCGTTCTTGTTAAAGAAAATCAGAATGCAAAAGAAAATTTGAAAATAGTTTCCATGTTATATTTGATTGGAGTTTTATGTGGGATTCTATTAGAAGCAGTAGGATTTGTTTTATAAAGGAGAGAAAGTGTGAAAAAAACAAAACGAAAAATATTTGAAACTTCTATGAAATTATTTTCTGAAAAAGGTTATGAGGCAACTAGTATTGAAGAAATCACAGCAACAGTTGGTGTGGCTAAAGGAACCTTATATTATCATTTTTCGAGCAAAGAAGAAATTTTTAATTTTTTGGTAGAAGAAGGCATGAAACTTTTGAAAATGAGTATTGAAATCAAAACTTCCAAATGTGCTACTACTATTGATAAATTAAAGGCGATTGTGCTCATTCAGCTAAAGGGAATTAAAAAATACGAAAATGTTTTGACTATTGTTATGAGCCAAGTTTGGGGAAATGAGAAACGAAATGTGCTTTGCAAAGAAAAAGTTATGGAATACATAAAAGTGATTGAAAATATTTTAGAAGAGGGGATGAAAAATGGAGACATCAAAAAAGGAAATGCTGAGCTATTAGCTTGCGAAATTTTTTCGCTGACATGTTCGACATTAATTTATAAAAGAAAAGTTGGGGATTTTGAAGTGGATACTTTATATCAAGAATATGAAAAAAATTTGCTTGACAAATTAAGATAAAGGGAGAGAAAAATGGAAACAAAGATTTATAAAGGTTGCAAGAGATTATACCAAGTTGATAAAGTTCAAAATTTAAAAGAGTTATTGCAACAAACCGAAAGAAAGTATCAAGATAAAGTGGCATTCAAATTTAAAACAGAAACGCCAGGAAAGTTTCGCACAAAAACTTATGGAGAATATGTTGAAGAAATCAACAGTTTAGGAACAGCGCTACTAAGTTTAGGACTAAAGGATAAACGTATTGCAGTTATTTCAGAAAATCGCTATGAATGGACACTAACTTATTTTGCAACAGTCAATGGAACAGGCGTCATTGTACCATTAGACCGTTCACTTCCTGATGTAGAAATTATGAATTTGATAGAGGGTTCTGAGGCAGAGGTGATTTTCTATTCGAGCAAATATGATGCCATTATGGAAAAAGTAAGAAAAGAAAAAATTGGTAAAATTAAGTTTTTTATTTCGATGGATACTGAAAAAAGTACAGATGAGGTTTATTCGCAAAAGGAGCTAATTGGTATTGGACGTGATTTAATCCGAAATGGCGCTAGAACTTTTATTGAAGCGCCAATTGACAATGAGAAAATGGCAATTATGTTATTCACATCTGGAACAACTTCTAAAAGCAAAGCAGTTTCCTTGTCACATAAAAATATTGTGACAAATGTATATGATATTGCGTCTGTTTTTGATGTCAATGAAAATGATACATTGTTGTCTTTTTTGCCACTTCATCATACCTATGAATGTACTGTTGGTTTTTTATATCCAATTTTTATGGGGGCGTGCATTACCTATTGCGAAGGAATTAGACATATTGCAGACAACATTCGTGAATATGAAGTGAGTGTCATGATTTCTGTGCCAGTACTTTTTGAGAGTTTGTACAAAACAGTTATGAAAACTGTTGAAAAACAAGGCAAAATGAAAAAATTGCAAATGGGCTTGAAAATTAGCAATTTTTTGCGAAAAATGGGAATTGATAAAAGAAGAAGCATTTTTAAAGATATACATAGTTCGCTTGGTGGAAAGTTAAGATTGTTTGTGGCAGGTGCTGCTGCTTTTGATCCGAAAATGGAAAAAGGGTTAAATGATTTAGGAATTGATACATATCAAGGTTATGGTTTGACGGAAACATCGCCAGTTATTGCAGCTGAGCATAAAACAGTTGTAAGATATGGTTCAGTTGGAAAGGTATTTCCAAGTTTGGAAGCTAGCATTTTTGAGCCAAACGAGGAAGGAATTGGCGAGATTATTGTAAAAGGCGATACTGTTATGGCTGGTTATATCAATCATGAAGAGGCAACCAAAGAGGCAATTGTAGATGGTTGGTTTCATACAGGTGATTTAGGGTATTTTGATAAAGATGAATTTTTGCATATAACAGGACGTAAAAAAAATGTAATTGTTTTGAAAAATGGAAAAAATATTTATCCAGAAGAAATCGAAAGTATGATAAATGATATTAAAGGTGTTAAAGAATCGATGGTGTATGGAAAACCAGAAAGTGATGATAAAATTGATTTGAAAATTGCAGCCAAAGTGGTGTATGATAAAGAAGTATTCCAAACAGAATTTGGTTTAGAAAAAGAAGAAGATATCAAAAATACGATTTGGAAACAAATCAAAGAAATGAATAAAAAAATGCCAACTTATAAATATGTAAAAGAACTAATTGTTACTGAGGAGGAACTGATAAAAACGACAACACAGAAGATTAAACGTTTTGAAGAATTGAAAAAATTGGGAATTAATTCATAACAAAAGTTGACAAAATATTACAAAAATATTACAAAGAAATGAGAGTTGTTACAAAAATGTAATACAAAAAGTCGAAAAATCACTTGAATTTTTCAAATAAAGAATGTATAATAAGAATAGTGAAAGAAATGTGTTTTTGGATGAAGCGCATAGAATGAAACTAAGGAGGTAAGTTTACAATGTCATTTTTTAAAAAATCAGGCATAGTAAACGTGAAAATGGTAATCACGGAAGAAAAAATTTTATCACAAATAGACAAAACACAAAAATTAATTAATCCAACCAGCAAAAAACAAATTGTTAAGCTAGAAGAAGATACATATTTTAGGGATTTGGTGGAGTCTATCAAAACCTATTTAATGGAATATCCTCAAAAAAATACATTTCCAGCAGACGTTTATAAAGCAGCTTATGATTTGGTAGAATTTGCGACCAATCAATTTGAGGAAAATACAAAAAAAGTGGAGGATTTAATTCGAGAAAGAGAGAAAAATATCAAGCTTGCGAATGTTTTGTCAGATGTGTTGAAAGCTGTTCAAATCAAAGCAAAAAATTGGAAAGAAATTTTGAAAAAAGTAAAAAGAAAATATCCAGAAGATATTGTAGAAGCTTTGAATTTGATTGGAACAACAGAAGGAAATTCAGAAGAATATCAAGTTGCTGAGAGGTTAATAAAAGCAAAAATAAAAAATTTAGAATCTAATAGTTTTATTGAAATTGATATGGAGAGAATTGAAGACCTTTCAAAAGCATTAAGTTATATTGGAATTGAAGTAGCAGAAGCATTAAAATATATTCCTGCTCCTGCACAAGTTTTAAAGCCAACAGTAAGAAATAATCAATTTGAAGAAATTGTTAAAGAAGAAACAAATACTGTTTCCAATAAACCAACTTCTGAATTATTGCAAGATATTATTACAGAAAATGTTTCAAATAACAATACAAGTAATGATGATTCAAATGAAGATTTGGATAATTTTATTTTAGATACTCGATTTGAAACAAAACCAAGTTTGTGGCAAAGAATTAAAAATAGTAAATTTATCAGAACAGTAAAATATATTATGCAGATTAAAGTGGTATTAGATTATCCTGCATTGCCAGAAGGTAGAGGAGAGTAGGTAAAAAAACGTCAGTTATAAACTGATGTTTTTTTGTAGCAATTCTTGCAAAAATTATGGAGATATGATATAAAATAAATATAAAATAAATGGAGGAAAAAACATGAAAATTATAAAACCTTGGGTAGAATTAGAAGCAATTGATGGAATAAAAGTAATGAAAAATTTAGAAAGAGCTGCCAAACATTGTTATCGTACTGAAGGAAATATTAAGAAAAATAGTTATGACCACTTTTTGAGAAATTGTATTAGTCGTGGACATGAATCTGTACTAGAACATGAAAAAGTAACAGTACGAATTTGTTGCGATGTTGGAGCTTATAAAGATATTACACGTCATAGAATTGCCTCTTTCTCAATTGAAAGTACACGTTATTGTAATTATTCAAAAGATAAATTTGGAAGTGAAATTTCTTTTATTGAGCCATGTAATATTGATGATAGTGAATTATTACAAGATTGGAAAAATTGTATGCAAAATATTGAAACAACTTACAATACGATGGCTGAGAAAGGAGCGCTTCCAGACCAATTAAGGTTATTATTGCCACATAGTACAGCAGCAGAACTTACTATGACAGCTAATATTCGAGAGTGGAGACATATTTTTAGTTTAAGGGCAGATAAACATGCGCATCCTTCTATTCAACAATTTATGATACCATTACTTTTATATTTCAAACAACAAATGCCAGCATTATTTGACGAAGTTCCATATAATATTGATTTTAATCCAGAGAGATATGCTGAAATTAAAATCATAGAGTAGTTTGGAATATGATAGTTATAAAATATATTGCAAATAAATAATAACAATTGGAAAGATAAGTCCGGAGAATTGCAAATAAACAAACTGCAATTCCTCCTGGCTTATTTTGTTTTTGTTTGATTTCATAAATACCATAATAAAAACTTTTTAAAAAACATATAAAAATTAAAATAATCGCTAAAACTGTCATAAAATCCTCCTTGTAATTTATTCTCGATTTAATAACTGACTGGATGTGATAGTTGTATTTACATGAACTTCATAAGTTGCATCTTTAAAAATATCATTCCAATGAACTTTTTCATAATCATCAACTGTCAAAAATTTAGAAGATAACATACCACCGAAACCTGCAATATCGGCATCATATTCTTTTACAATTTTATCTAAATATTCATTTACTAGAATTTCAATATAGTGATTACAATTATCTTCTAGTTTTTTGATATTATCTCGATTAGTATAGTCAAATTCTTCTCCAGAGCTATTGATACTTCCTTGTAAACGTAAATCAATTTTAATAAATGGATGATTATCTTTTAAGCTTACATCAATATCTGGTGATTGTAACTTTTTAATATTTACGTCAATTACACCATTTTCATCAAAAGGACTACTTAAAGGTATCATACAGGCTTCTAAATGATTGGTTATCATTAAATGAGCAATTGTTCGAAGTGGGCAAATGGTTCCAACCATAGATCCATCTTTGAAAACAGCAGCTCCTGAATTTTGTATAGTATCATCATTAACAATGGAATAAATAGCAACAGCTTGCGTTTCTTTATTATTAATACGGGAAGAAAAACTATTAAAATTGGAGTCGATTGTATAACCAGTATAATCTACGGAATTCAAAATATAGTCATATAAGCGAGAAGAAAAGCTGTCACTAGAATTGCTAACTGTATCGAGTAAATCATAAGCAGATTTTGAGCTAACAATGACATTACAAGTTGCTCTGACTTCTGTGTCATTTCCTAGTGTATTAATATAGCTTTTGATACCACTTTTTGCCATTTCTTCTGAAAAAATAATAGCTGAACAATGAGATAAATTGATTTTTTTATTCAAATAATTATTTAAAATATTAATTCCAGATTCAATGGTTTTGCAATCTACTGAATAAATTTTTGATTCATTGGATTGAGAACTAGAGCCAGAAGAAGAACTAGTTGGCTTTGCGTTTTGTACATGAAGAGTAATTAAATCTTCATTTTCTTTGCATTTATCAATTCCAATGGCAACAATATAATAAAAATTTTCAATGCCAGTTGAATCATAACAGCCAGTTAATGTAAATAGAAGTACTGTTAAAATT
>CATLEX010000043.1 GCA_949927455.1 uncultured Clostridia bacterium | reverse complement strand
GCAAACAATATGGAGCAGTAGCAGTAGCCAACATAGAAAACATAGACAAAACAAAACCAATCATAACAGAAGTAACAGCAAACACTTACAGTATTACTATAAAAGCAACAGACGAAGCAAGTGGAATAGTTGGATATAAAGCAACACTAATTAATGAAGCACCAGCAATAGAAGAATTTACGACATGTGAAAGTACATTAAATTTAGATGTTACTCCAGTAGGTTATACACAGGGAACAACCTACTATGTATGGGTGCGAGATGAGGCAGGAAATATTAGTGAAAGCAAAACAACCACCACAGAAAGAGTAGCAGGTTTGACGAATGCAAACACAAGTGTAATTTATAGCACAACAGAGTGGACCAATCAAGATGTAACAGTAACAGCAAACTCAAGTCTAGCACAAAATGGATTTACCATCCAAACTAGCCAAGACGGTGGAAAAACATGGCAAGATACAGATACACAAGTTTTAACAGAAAATGGATATGTATTAGTAAGACTAGTGGATAGTACAGGACAATATGCAGATGGTTGGGCAACAGCTAATGTAGAAAATATCGATAAAACAAAACCAGTAGTAACTGAGGTTACAACAACAACTAACAGTATAACTATTACAGCAACAGACGAAGCAAGTGGTATTATTGGTTATGCAGTAACAACAAGTAACCAAGAACCAGGAGAAAATGAATTTACAGGTTGTACAAATACAAGAAACTTAAATGTAACAGTAGGGCAAAAAATACAAGGAACAACATATTATGTATGGGTAAAAGACGAAGCAGGAAATATTAGTCAAAGCCAATCAACATTAACAGGAAGAATTACAGCACCAATTACAATTACACCAAGCACAACAGGATGGACAAACGGAAATATCACCTGTACAGTAAGTGGAGAGCAAGCAGGATGTAGATTACAATATATGATAGGACAAAGTGGTACATGGACAGATATTGGTAATGGTGGAAAGACAGTAGCCATCACAGCAAATACAACTGTGTATGCAAGATTATTTGATGGAACAAATGCAGGAACAACAGCAAGCTGTGGTATCACAAACATTGATAAAACAGCGCCAGGAGGAACATCAATTCGCCACAATTCAGGAAACGGAGGATGTAGTTGGCAAAATAATATCAACATCACGTTATCAGCAAGTGACAATGTAGGAATAGCGCATTATGAAATAGATTGGAACGCAGATGGAAATGCAGATGGAACAACAGCAGCAAACTTCGTACCATGGAATAATTTTAGTAGTGATAATGTAAGGTTTAGAGCAGTAGACCATGCAGGAAATAGAGGAGCTTGGTCAGGAAGTATACATGTACATATGGATACACAAGCACCAAATGTACCTGGAGTGCATTATAATTCAGGACATGCAGGATGTAATTGGCAAAATAATATTAATGTTAGTTTGTCATCAGGAGATAATGTAGGAATAGCTTATTATGAAATCGACTGGACAGGAGATGGAAACTCAAACGGAACAACAGGAGCAAACTTTATACCAGGAAATGGACATAGCACATGTAACCAAAGATATAGAGCAGTAGACCATGCAGGAAACAGAAGTGGATGGACAGGAGTAACGCATGTGCATATGGATACACAAGCACCATGGATCACGAACTGGTGGTGGGGAACAGCAACGACCTCAAATGTAAGTTTGTATATTCAGGTAGCAGATAATGCAGCAGGAGTACGAAATGCAACAGTAAAAGTATCAACATCAACAGGAGGATATGGAAACTGGAGAGATTATGGATGGGTCTGGGATGCAGGAGCAAATGCATACAGGACCGATATAAATCCAGCGACATTTGGACACTGGGGCTGTAACTACAGAGTTCAATTATATATGTGGGATAATGCAGGAAATGGAGGATATATCGCGCAGAGTGGTGATGTGGCTGTGCCGAATTGGATAAAATGTCCATCATGTGAAGGTACGGGAAAGGAGGAAGGAATATATTGTAGCCTATGTAGAAAATTACTAAAGTATGTCGAAGCGAGTACGAGCTTTTGTTCAAAATGTTCAACATGGAATTTTCACAAAACTACTTTCTATTGCCCAACAGATGAGCATAATTCGTCATGGTACCAAAGCTTCTATTGCGGAAAGTGCAGTCACGAAAATGAGCTTTTCGGACCAATGACGGAAAAGGGTATGGTAGAATGTACAAGATGTGGAGGGACAGGCAACATCGGTTAGTAAAAGTGCGGAATCAAATATGGTAAGAGATGTAGGGCGATAGCTACTGTCTGAAAAAATAGACATATTTACAAACATTAAAGAATAGACTTTTTTATATTCTAATATCTAATAACAAGCCTGAAAAATATGCATAAGTCCGTGTTTTAAACGTGAAAGATTTGTGAATATTGTGTGAATTTTTGAAGGGGCGCAGGGAACTGCGCCTTTAAATTTTGAAAAATGCTGACCAAAAAAGAGAAAATATAATCAATATAGGATAAAAAGTTAAACATATTGTATTCAATAAAAAAAGCAGGTAGGTTCTACCTGTTTTTTTAGCAAGATTTAAGAAGTCTTTTTTATTTTTTTAGAAAAACTCTTGACAAATGGCAAAAAATGGTGTAAAGTATAATAGCATTACACTTAAATAAGGAGTAGTCATGGAGCCAGAAATGAGTATCAAAATAAGTATTTTATTAGAGATTTACGGCAAATTGTTAACACAAAAACAATTTGATTTATTGAATGACTACTATAATAACGATTTATCTTTAGCAGAAATTGCAGAAAATGAGAATATCACAAGGCAGGCTGTGAGAGATAATCTAAAGAAAGGGGAAAGGAAACTTTTCAATTTTGAAGAAAAGTTAGGAATCATGAAGAAAAATAAAATGCAAGAAGAACAAATTGCAGTAATTTTATCGGAAATTAATTGTTTGACAGAAAATTCGACAGATAATGAAATTGCAAATGTTCTTGAGGATGTTAAAAATAAGCTAAATTGCTTGGTTTAAATGGAAACGAAAGGATAGGTTTTGTAAGATGGCGTTTGAAGGATTATCTTCTAGATTACAGGAAATAACGAGAAAGCTAAAGGGAAAAGCGAGAATTACGGAAAATGATTTAAAAGAAGTCACAAGAGAAGTGAAACTTGCTTTGTTAGAAGCTGATGTGAATTATAAAATTGTAAAAGATTTTGTAAAAGTGATTGAAGAAAAATCCTTAGGGCAAGATGTTTTGAAGTCTTTGACGCCAGGGCAACAAGTCATTAAAATTGTAAAAGATGAATTGGTAGAATTGCTAGGTGGCGAGGATGCAAAACTAAATTTTACGCCTAATCCACCAACTGTGATTATGTTAGTGGGGCTTCAAGGTTCAGGTAAAACAACTACTGCTGGAAAATTGGCTAATCTAGTCAGAAAGCAAGGCAAAAAGCCATTGTTAGTTGCTCTGGATGTTTACAGACCAGCTGCGATTAAGCAATTGCAAGTGGTTGGCAAACAGCTAGATATTCCTGTTTACGCGAATGAGACGACAAAAGATGTTAATTTGATTGCGAAACAAGCGTTATCTGTTGCAATTTCCAAGTTGAATGATGTTGTAATTTTGGATACGGCAGGTCGATTGCAAATTGATGAGGCTTTAATGCAGGAGTTAAAAGATGTCAAAAAAAGTGTGAAACCACATGAAATTTTGCTAGTTGTGGATTCTATGATTGGTCAAGATGCGGTTAACATTGCAGAGACATTTAATAATGAAATTGGGATTGATGGCATAGTTTTGACAAAATTAGATGGCGATACCAGAGGTGGAGCGGCGCTATCTGTTAAAAAAGTAACAGGAAAACCAATCAAATACATTGCAACTGGTGAGAAGCTTAGTGATATGGAGGAATTTCACCCTGAGAGAATGGCATCTAGAATTCTTGGTATGGGAGATGTTCTTTCGATTATTGAAAAAGCTGAGGAAAATTTTGATTTAAGCGAAGCAGAAAAATTAGAAAAAAGTATTCGAAAAAATAAATTTGATTTGGATGATTATTTAGCACAGCTTAGACAAATGAAAAAAATGGGTTCGTTTTCGTCAATTTTGAAAATGCTTCCAGGAATTGGAAATCAGTTATCAAATGTAGAAATTGATGATAAGGAACTCGCAAGAATTGAAGCTATGATTTGTTCGATGACAAAAGAAGAAAGACATAATCCAAAAGTGCTAAATGGTAGTCGTAGAATGCGAATTGCCAAAGGTAGTGGAACAACGGTGCAACAACTGAACAAATTTATGAAAACTTTTGAGATGACACAAAGTATGATGAAAAATTTGAAGTCACCAAAAAAAATGAAAAATATGATGCGCAAAATGAAGATTAATCCAAAAGATTTGGATTTGGAAAGTTTTGATGATATCGATAAATTACAATAATTTTGTCAATAAATTGTTTGCTATAAAGTCTTAGATTTTGCAAATAATTTAATATATATTGAATATTTTACAGGGGGTGAAAAAATGGTAAAAATAAGATTGCAAAGAGTGGGAAAGAAAAAGGCTCCTTTCTATCATGTAGTAGTAGCTGATTCAAAATCTCCAAGAGATGGAAAAATTATTGAACAAATTGGAACTTATGATCCTATGACAAAACCATCTACAATTGTTTTAGATAAGGAAAAAGTAGCAACTTGGATTAAAAATGGTGCACAACCAACTGAAACAGTAAAAGCATTGATTGCAAAAGCAACAAAATAATGAAAAAAGAAGGTATGTGTTTTATGAAAGAGTTGTTAGAAGTAATCGTAAAAGGTTTAGTAGACAATAAAGAGGAAGTATTAGTAGAGGAAAAAACAGTAGGTCATACAGTTGTTTTGTCTGTGAAAGTGGCACAAGCTGACATGGGGCAAGTTATAGGTAAACAAGGAAAAATGGCAAAGTCAATCCGAAATGTTATGAAGTCTGTGGCAAGTAAAGAACATAAAAAAATTAATGTAGAGTTTGTTGGTTAGAATGATGAAAAAAGATTATTTGGAATTAGGTCAAATTGTAAATACAAAAGGGTTAAAAGGCGAGGTTAAACTCAATTCATTTGCAGAAGACGATAGCGTGTTTGAAACATTAGATAAGGTTTACTTAAAAACAAAAACAGAAATCGTCGAAAAGCAAATTGAAAAAGTTGGCTATGGCAAAAATCAAGTGATTTTGAAGTTTAAAGATTGTAATTCAATTGATGAGGCAGAAACTTTAAGAGAGATGTATTTGCTAGTGAAAAGGTCTGATTTAGAGGAATTGCCAGAAGGCGTTTATTATATTGCAGATTTACTTGGACTTGATGTTTATACAGACGAAGGCGAACTTTTAGGAAAAGTAGATGATATTTATTCTACAGGTGCTAATGATATTTATGTTGTCAAAGACGATTTGGGAAAGCAGAAATTACTTCCTGGAATTAAGGAAGTTATCCAAGAAACTAATTTAGAAGAAGGCAAAATAATTGTTCATTTAATTGAAGGATTAGAAGGTTTGTAAAATGAAGTTTGATGTTTTAACATTGTTTCCTGAAATGTTCCAAATCATGAAAGAAAGTGTGATTGGAAGGGCAATTGACAAAAATTTGATTGAGGTTCACCCAGTTAATATAAGGGATTTTTCCACAGATAAACATAAAAAAGTGGATGACACCGTTTATGGTGGAGGAGCAGGAATGCTAATTAGACCAGATGTTGTTTGGGATAGCTATCTTTCAGTGAAAACAGAAAAGTCGAAAGTGATTTATCTATCTCCACAAGGAAAAACGTTAACTCAGGAAAAAGTTTTAGAGCTAGCTAAACAAGAACATTTGATACTTTTGTGTGGGCATTATGAAGGAATTGACCAAAGAGTGCTTGACAAAATTGTGGATGAAGAAATTTCTATTGGTGATTATGTTTTGACAGGTGGAGAATTGCCTGCAATGGTGCTAATCGATAGCGTTTCACGCTATGTGGAAGGCGTTTTGTCAGAAGGTTCAACAGACGAAGAAACATTCTCAAATGGAATTTTGGAGTATCCGCAATATACAAGACCAGAAATTTTTGAAGGCAAACAAGTGCCAGAAGTTTTGCTTTCAGGTCATCATGAAAATATCCGAAAATGGAGAAAGCAAGAAGCTTTAAAAAAGACTTTGCAAAAAAGACCAGATTTATTAGAAAAAATAGAATTGCAAGAGGAAGACAAACAAATTTTAAAAGATTTTGAAATTGGAAAGAAGGAGGATTAAAATGGATATTTTAAAATCAATTGAACATGAGCAAATGAAGAATAAAATACCTGAACTTAAAATTGGTAATACCGTTCGAGTTCATGTTAGAGTAAAAGAAGGAAACCGCGAAAGAATTCAGGTTTTTGAAGGAATTATTATTAAGAAACAAGGTGGAGGCGTAAATGCTACGTTTACAGTGAGAAAGATTTCTTATGGTGTTGGTGTGGAAAAAACATTTTTAGTACATTCACCAAGAATTGAAAAAATCGAAGTAACCAGAGTTGGTAAAGCAAGAAGAGCTAAATTATATTACTTAAGAGATAGAGTTGGTAAGGCTGCTAAGACAAAAGAACAAGTTGGTGCAAGAATTGAGACAAAAGAAATTACGGTTAAAGAAGATGTTGTGCCAGAGACAGTTGAAGTAGAAAAAGCATTAGAGGAACCAGTTCCAGTTGTGGAAGAGACAATTGAAATTGCAACAGAGGCACCTAAAACAGAGCCTGTAACAGAAGAAGCAAAAGAAGAAATTAAATCAGCAGAGAATGTTGCAACTGTTTCTGAAGAAGATAAAAAAGCAGAATAATGAAATTAGAAACACTTAAGTTCAATAGAATTTAGGTGTTTTTTTGTTGACAAATTATGTAAAATATAATATAATATATTCATAAACTGAATTAGAAGTTCTCTTCCTTAAAATTCTATGACAGTTTAAATAAAACCAAAGGAGAATGCAAATGAATAGAGAGCAAGTTTTAGAGTTTTTACTCAAAGAACTCGAAAAAGTTCCAAATCGGGATGTATGCCGAGTAGCAACAGAAGAGCAAATGAAAAGAATTGCTGCAGAACTTGACTTTGAAGCAATACTGGAATTTTTGCTT
Source organism: uncultured Clostridia bacterium (assembly GCA_949927455.1). Lineage (GTDB taxonomy): Bacteria > Bacillota > Clostridia > TANB77 > CAG-508 > Scatovivens. The sequence continues at coordinate 8,937 of CATLEX010000043.1, read as the reverse complement.
GATGAAGATTTAAAATTGTGTATTTCCGAAATACCAGAGGGCTTCCATATGGAAATTATCTTGTATTTTGCTATGATGACAGAAGTTGATGAATCACAATTTCCATATGAAGGTGAGATATGGGATTTGTTTGATAAGGCTACAGGTGATTTTGTTGCAAATGTAAAACAGATATTTTTGAACTCTGAACGCCAAGAAATAGCGAGCATTTGGAGTTTTGAATTTCTGGAGTATGCGAAATCGGACAAGCCAGATTTCTAAGAAATAAAAGGAAGAGAACAAAAGTAGATTAATGGGAATACTATAGTGCGGTGAGATTTATGCGCTATAGTATTTTCTTGTTTTTTACGCTTTATGCATAAAACAGTTGAAATACTTGGGAAAATGTGGTATAATAAAATGATGTAAAAAATCGGAGGGATGTTGAAATGTCAAATTTTAGTGTAAAAAAGCCATACACAGTTTTTGTAGGAGTTGTGATTATTTTAGTTTTAGGGATGATTTCTTTTATGAATTTAACCACAGACTTATTGCCAAGTATGGAATTACCTTATGTTGCAATTATTACAACTTATCCAGGGGCAACGCCAGAAAAGGTGGAAGAAGCTGTGAGCAAGCCAATTGAGCAAGGCATGATGGGAATTAGCAATATTGAAAATGTTACTTCTACTTCTTCAGAAAATTATTCGATGGTACTTTTGGAATTTAATGGCGAAAGTAATATGGATTCTGTAATGATAGAAATTAGTCAAAAGTTAGATGTATTGAAAGCAAATTTGGAAGAAGGGGTGCAAGCTCCAACTGTCATGCAGATTAATCCTAATATGATGCCAGTTTTAATGAGTGCAGTTGATATGGAAAATGCAGACAGTAGCCAAATTACAGAATTTGTGGAAACTACATTAGTACCAGAATTGGAAAGAGTGGATGGAGTTGCTTCAGTTGATACTTATGGAGCGATTGAAAATGAGTTAATTATCAAATTGAATCAAGATAAAATTAACCAAATTAATGATAAAATGTTGGCAAGTGTGAGCGCAGAACTTGCTGATAAAAAGAGAGATTTGGACAAAGCGAAGAAGGAAATTAATTCAGGAAAATCCAAATTAGAAACAACGAAAACAGAGAAGACGCAAGAGATTGCAAATGGAATAGCAGCTGTAGAAAGTGGCAGAAATGAAATTACAAAAGCAGAAATTGAATTACAGGCAAAGCAAACAGAATTAAATCAAACAAAGGCAGAATTGGAGGGGAATTTAGCACAGATTACGGTAGCCGAAAATGAAATGAATGCGAAAAAGCAAGAATTAGAAACAGGTTTGGCTGCTTTCAATGGTCAGATAAATGAATTACAAGCTCAAAAAACAGCATTAGAAGCACGAAAAACAGAATTAGAAGCAAAGCAAACAGTAGGACAAATAACAGTTGCAGAGTTGTTAGAATTAAATGAAATTATAAATCAAATAGCACAATTGGTAACTGTCATTCAAGGAATTGAATCCAATGAAACATTTGTAGCTTTGAAAACAGGCTTAGAGCAAATCAATCAAAAACAGGCAGAAGTAGTGGCAGGAAAAGAGCAATTAACTTCAGGTTTAGCGCAAATTAGTAGCGGTTTGGCACAAATGAGTGAGGCGACAAATACAATCAATAGTAAAAAAGCAGAATTAGATTCGACGAGTTCCATGTTGCAAGTGGCGCAAAGTACGCTTGTGAGTGAAACGACAAAGGCAGAAACACAGCTTGACATTGCTCAAAAAGAATTGGATCAAGGTTTGGAACAATTTGAAGATGCACGAGATAAAGCATTAGAACAAGCTTCAATTGATGGAATTATTACAACGGATTTAGTGTCACAAATTTTAACAGCAGAAAATTTTGCAATGCCAGCAGGTTACGTAAATGAAAATATTACAGTCAAAATTGGAGATAAGTTTAGTTCGATTGAAGAAATCCAAAATCTTGTTTTGTTTCATTTTGATATGAAAGATTTAGAAGAAGTTAAACTTTCTGATTTGGCAGACATTGAAGTTTCTAATAATGGAGATGACATTTATGCAAAAGTGAATGGAAATAACGGAATTGTGCTTGCGTTTTCTAAACAAAGTACAGCATCAACCAAAGATGTATCAAGTGCTGTACAAGAGAAATTAGCGAGTTTAGAACAAAAATATGACAATATTTCTTTTACGAATTTAATGGACCAAGGAATTTATATTGATATGATTATTGGTTCTGTGATGCAAAGTTTAGTCATTGGTGGAATTTTGGCAATTATCGTGTTATTCTTGTTTTTGAAAGAATGGAGGCCAACCATTATTGTTGCAGTTTCTATTCCAGTTAGTGTGGTATTTGCGATTGCAATGATGTATTTTAGTGGCATTACGATTAATATTATGTCATTGTCTGGTTTGGCATTAGGTGTCGGCATGTTGGTGGATAATTCAATTGTTGTAATTGAGAATATTTATCGTTTGAAAAAGGAAGGAAAAGATGTCAAAGAAGCTGCAATGCAAGGTGCCAAAAGCGTGACTGGTGCGATTATCGCCTCCACTTTAACAACCATTTGTGTGTTTTTGCCAATTGTATTTGTGCAAGGAATGTCAAGGCAATTGTTTCAAGATATTGGCTTGACAATTGCCTATTCGCTAATTGCAAGTTTGATTATGGCACTTACTGTTGTGCCAGCCATGGCGTCAAAATTGCTTCATAAAGTGACTGATAAAGAAAATAAATTCATTAATCATTTGAGCAATATTTATGCTAAATTGCTAGGGTTGTCTTTGAAATGCAAACCAGTTGTGATTATTTTAGTAGTGGTTTTGCTTGGCACAAGTATTTATTTGACAACGAAAATGGATATTGAATTCATTCCAGAAGTAGCAAGTGACGAGATGTCAATTTCGATTACAATGCCAAAAGAATCGAGTTTTGAAGAAACGCGAAATGTGGCAGATATAGTAATGACAAGAATTTTGGAAATTACGGATATTGATAAAGTAGGTGCAATTGATAATAGTACAGGTTCTACCATGATGAATTCAAGTAGTTCAGGTGTTAGTATGTATCTTATTTTGGGAGAAGAAAGAAGCATGACAAATGAGGAGATTGCTCGAAAAATAGAAGAGTTGACAGCAGATTTGAATGCTGAAATTGAAGTGAGTACTTCTGAAATGGATATGTCTGCTATGATGGCAAGCGGAATTTCTGTACAAATTATGGGAAATGATATTGATAAGTTGAAACAAATTTCACAAGAAATCGAAAGTAAATTGGCTGAAATTGAAGGTGTTAGTGAGATTGAAGGTGTGCAGGAAAATGCAAGCAAAGAAAAAAGAATTCATGTGAATAAAAACAAAGCCATGAAATATAATTTGACAGTAGCACAAGTGTATAGCGCAGTAGCAAGCAAAATTAAAACAGAAATTGAAGGAACAGAAGTAGAAATTGACAAAAAAGAGTATCAGGTAATTATTAAAAAAGCAAATAACGATGTCGTGAATGCTGAAAATTTAATGAATATTAAGTTGGATGTTAAAGAGAATGAGGAAGAAAAAACAATTCAATTATCAGAAATTGCTACTTTAGAAGATAACACAGGGTTAGAAAATATTATGAGAGAGAATAATAATCGTTATGTGACAGTAAGTTGTGCAATAAAAGAAGGATACAGTGCAACAATGGTTAGTAGGGAAGTTGAAAATGTGCTAAAGACATATGAAGCACCAGAAGGATATTCTGTTCAAATAGAGGGTGAACTAGATAGCACGATGGAATATATGCAAGATTTACTACTGATGATTGTGGTTGCGATTTTGTTTATTTATTTGATTATGGTGGCACAATTTCAGTCATTAAAATTACCATTTATTGTGATGTTTACTATTCCACTTGCTTTTACAGGGGGATTGTTGGCATTGTTTTTCACAGGGCAAGCAATTAGTATTATTGCGATGTTAGGTTTCTTGGTTTTGGCAGGTATTGTAGTAAATAATGGAATTGTGTTTGTGGATTGTGTTAATCAATTGGTAGAGGAAGGAATGGAGCGCGTAGAAGCGATAAAACAAACAGGAAAATTGAGATTGCGCCCAATATTGATGACTGCTTTGACAACGATTTTAGGGTTGCTTTCTATGGCGCTTGGCATTGGTGACGGAGCAGAAATGACACAGCCACTTGGTATTGTTGCTATTGGTGGTTTATTGTATGCAACAGTGCTTACTTTGTTTTTTGTGCCAGTTTTGTATGATATATTTTGTAAGAAAAAGAACTAGAATTGTTAGGCTAAAACAAAAGAAAGAAGGGAATATGAATAAAAAGTATAGTTGGAATTTGAAAGATATTTTTGCTTCACAAGAAAGTTTTGAAAAAAGTAAACAAACTTTAAACAATATTTTGGGAGATATCCAAAAATATCAAGGAAAACTAGATGGTGGTAGTCAAAAGGTATATGAATGTTATCAATATTATGAAAAGGCGTTAGAACTTTATGAAAAATTGTATGCTTATGGAATGCTAAGTTATCATTTGGATATGGCGAATCAAGAAGCCATTAAATTATTCAAGGAAGTAGAAGCGATAGGAGCTAATTTTTCACAGAAAACTGCTTTTATTGTGCCAGAGATGACTAAAATAGAAGATGCTCAATTACAAGAATGGATACAAGATAAAGATTTAATTCGTTATAAGAGGATTCTGCAAAGAATATTGGAGGATAAAAAGCATATTTTATCGGAAAGAGAAGAGCAATTGTTGGCTAATTATAGTGAGGTTTTGGATGCTTCAGAAAATGTTTATGAAACACTTACAAATGCAGAATTTAAGTATGGAGAATTAGTAGACGAAAATGGCAAAAAGGTAGCTTTAACAGATGGCACATATGGTAAATTTTTGAGAAGTCCAAGTGTAGATGTTAGAAAACAGGCATTTTATTTAATGAATGGAAAATATAGCGAATTCCAAAATACGATTACAGATTTATATTTAACGCGTGTAAAAGAAATGACAATTACAAGCAAAGTGCGTGGTTATCAGTCTTCTTTAGAACAGGCTGTTTTAAAAGATGAGGCTAGTTGTAAAGTATACGAAAAATTGGTGGATATTGTGAATCGAAATTTAAGTGTTAATCATGATTTTATGAAACTAAAAAAGCAAATGCTTGGCTTAAATGAGATGTATTTGTATGATATTTATAGAAATCCTTTTGCGAAAAAAGAAGATAATATTTCTTTTGAAGACGCTAAAAATGAAGTGCTGGAAGCTTTAGAAGGATTAGGAAATGAGTATATTACGATTTTGAAGCAAGGTTTTGAAAATCGTTGGATAGATGTTTTTGAAAAGCCAAATAAACGTACAGGTGCTTATAATTTGGGAGTATATGGAGTGCATCCATATGTGCTTATGAATTTTGTCAATAGCACACATGATGTTAGCACAATTGCACATGAATTAGGACACAGTATGCATGCTTATTATGCTAATCAAACACAAAATATAATCGATAGTGATTATACGATTATGATAGCGGAAGTGGCGTCAACAGTGAATGAAATACTGCTTGCTGAATATAAAATTAAAAAGGAAAAAGATAAGAAGAGAAAAGCAGAGTTGATTTATGAGCTACTTGAAATGATTAGAGCAACGCTGTTTGTGCAAACAATGTTTGCTGAATTTGAAAAGGCAGTTCATGAAAAAATCGAAAAAGGCGAAATGCTTTCTAGTGAAGATTTGAACCAAATTTATTATCAGTTAAATCAAAAATACTTTGGAGAAGCTGTTATTTTAGAAGAAGTAGTAAAGTATGGCTGGCTTCGTATTCCACATTTTTATAGAGGTTTTTATGTATATCAATATGCTACTGGAATATCGAGTGCGATTGCAATTAGTAGAAAAATTTTAGCAAAAGAAAATGGATTTGTAGAAAAGTATATTGAAATGTTAAAACAGGGCGGTTCTAAAAAATCATTGGAACTTTTGAAAATGGTAGAGATAGATTTGGAGAAGAGTAAACCGTATGAAGATGCTATTTTGTTTTATCAAACGAAAATAGAAGAATTGAAGAAAATCCTTTAATCTGTGTTGCAAATTATTTCGTTTTGTAGTATAATATAAAAATCAAGTAAAGTTGGAGAAAAGTATGTCTGAAAATATCGTAATTGGAATTGAAGGATTAGTAGGAAGCGGAAAAACAAGCATTTGTCGAGAAATGATAAAAAAAATACCAAATTCAGTTTTACTAAATGCAGGTGATTTGTATCGTGCTATTGTTTTTTTGATAATGAAAAATGGAGTAGCAGTTGCGAGTATGAGAGAAAGTGGCAAAAATTTGAATATTCGAGAAATGATAGATAGATTTGAAGTAGAAGTAAAAGTAGAAAATCATGAAACAGTAGTTTATGCTAAAGGAATAAAACTAAATGAACAAGATTTACAGTCAAAAGAAACGTCTCTTGCGGTATCAGAAGTGAGCAATACTGCAGAAAATGGGAAAGCATTTGAGTTTGTGAGAGACTTAATTGATGGTTTAAAAAAGCAATATCATGTCATTTTTTCAGGGAGAGCAACCATTAAAATTTATCCAGCATGTGATTATCATTTCTTTATTGTGGCTGATTTAGAAGAAAGAGTGAGACGAAAGTGTATGCAATACGAGAATAAAGAAAGTAAGCAAGAGATTAGAGAAAATATTATGAGAAGAGACGAATTGCAGAAAAAGAGTGGATTTTATGAATATTCTCCAAAGACGATAGAAGTAGATGTAACAGATTGCAAAACAGTTCAAGAATCTGCGGATAAAGTATTACAAAATATAAAACTGGTTTTAAGTTGAAGGAGGCTTGAGTTAATTTGGATTATGAAAATGAAAAGTTAATTGAATTTAACAAATATTTAACAGGAAGAAAAGTAGCCATTATTGGTTTGGGTGTTAGCAATTTGCCGCTAATTGATTATTTATACAATTTAAAAGCAAAAGTAACTGTTTTTGATCAAACAGAGATTAATGATTTAGACCGAAAAATTGTTAGAAAGATTACCAATTATGGAATGGGCATGTCTTTTGGTGAGAAATATTTGGAAGAATTAGTTGGTTTTGATTTGATTTTTCGTTCGCCAAGTTGTTTGCCAACAAATCCATATTTGGTAGCTGAAGCTGAAAGAGGAGCCATTATTACAACAGAAGTGGAAATGGTAATTGAATTGAGTCCATGCAAAGTGATTGGTGTTACAGGAAGTGATGGAAAAACGACAACTACAACACTTATTTCTGAAATTTTAAAAGCAAAGGAATATAATATTTTTTTAGGTGGAAATATTGGTACTCCATTGTTTACTAAAATTGGAGAAATGATGCCAGAGGATATTGTAGTTTTGGAACTGAGCAGTTTTCAGTTGATGGATATGAAAATTAGTCCGAATATTTCTGTAATTACGAATATTACACCAAATCATTTGGATAAACATGAGAGTATGGAAGAATATATTGCAGCTAAAAAACGAATTTTTGAATATCAAACAGAGGAAGATTTGCTGATTTTGAACTACGATAATGAAGTTACAAGAGAATTTGAAAAAGAAGCACCTGGAAAAGTGATGTTTTTCAGTAGCAAAAGTAAGCTTGCTAATGGTTATATTGTAGACGATTATAAAATAAAATCTTGTGAAAATGGTTTGCGAAGTCACATTTTAGATACGAAAGAAATGAAACTTCGTGGTGTTCATAATTTTGAAAATGCAGCAGCAGCGATTATGGCAACTAAAGATTTGGTGGATATGCAAACTGCTTGCGATACAATTTTGCAATTTAAAGGAGTGGAGCATCGCTTAGAATTAGTAGTGGAAACAAAAGATAGAGTGAAATGGTATAATGATTCGGTTAGTTCAAGTCCAACAAGAACAATAGCAGGTTTAAATGCGTTTAATTTAAGAAATATTATTTTGATTGCTGGTGGATATGACAAAAATTTGGATTATGCACCACTTGCTAAGCCGATTGTAGAAAATTGTAAAGAATTAATTTTGTTGGGGCAAACCAGTAGCAAAATTGAAAAAGCAGTAAAACAGGAATTGAAAAATCAAAATAAAAAAATGAAAATCCATTTGTGTGCTGATTTAAAGGACACAGTTAAATTGGCCAAAAGTATAGCTGTGCAAGGAGATATTGTGCTATTTTCGCCTGCAAGTGCAAGTTTTGATATGTTCAAAAATTTTGCAGAACGTGGAAAAATATTTAAAAAGTATGTCAAAGAGATTGTGTAAAAAGATTGACTTTTTAAGTAAAAAAAGTTATAATAAAAAGAGAAGTATTGTGGAATAAAGGAGAAAAGTTATGTTGGCTAAAGTTTGGAAAAAAGCTTTATTAGCAATTTGTATTATCGCTTGTCTTTATAATGTCATGAACAAGTTAATTAGCAGAACTTCGTTAGAAGTGCAACTCAAAAGTGTAGAGAGTAAAACAAGTGTGAGAGACAGTGGTTATGAAGAAAACTCCTTGAAAATAGATGAAGAAAAAGTAGGAAAAGAGATTGATTTGGAAGAGGACGAGGAAAGACAGAGTGAAGAGAAAGATACAATTGTTGTAATTCAATAAAAAATACTTGCATTCTTTTAAAAATTATGGTATGATTAAAAATATTGTGAAAAAACTAAAAAGAGAGGTGAATAGAATGAAAACTGAAATCCAACCAAATTATACAGCAGCTAAAATTGTATGTGCTTGCGGAAATGTAATAGAAACAAATTCAACAAAGGCAGAAATGAAAGTGGATGTTTGTTCAAAATGTCATCCATATTGGACAGGAAACTTAAAACAAAATACAACTGGTGGTAGAGCAGATAAATTCAAGAAAAAATATGGAGTATAAGACTGAAAATTTTTTGAAGTAATAGTAAAAAAACTATTGCTTTTTTTTTATTTTAGTATATAATAAAGAAAGAGAA
>CATLEX010000042.1 GCA_949927455.1 uncultured Clostridia bacterium | reverse complement strand
ATTTGGAGTAATAATGATTTTATTTGGGCTAAATTATATGGAAATTTTCAATTTTAAAATTGTTAATAAAATGAACAGTTTTAAAATAAATGTTCAGAATATGAACTTTATAAAATCTATATTTTTTGGAATATTATTTTCAATTACTTGGACACCATGTATTGGAACTTTCTTAAGTTCAGCATTATTATTAGTAGCAAAACAACAACAATTTTTTAAGGGAATTTTGCTTATGTTAGTGTATTCAATAGGATTAGGAATTCCATTTGTTATATCAGCGATTTTAATTGAAAAATTAAAGGGATTTTTTGAAGTGATAAAAAGGAATTTTAAAATAGTTCGCAAAATTTCAGGAATAATTTTACTTGGTATGGGAATATATATGATTTTCTTTTAAAGGAGAAGAAATTTGAAAAATAAAATTTTAGTTATTATTTTGTGTATAGTTTTTATAGGGATTTTGTTTGGAACACAGCAATTTTTAAATCAACAGGCAAAACCAGATAGTGTGATAAAGGAGGAAAATATGAAAGTTTTAGAGGTTATGAGTAATCAATTTGAGGAGGAAGTTTTAAAAAGTGAAAAAACAGTTTTGGTGGATTTTTACGCAGATTGGTGTGGACCATGCAAGATGCTATCTCCAATTATTGACGAAATTGCAAGCGAAAATAGTGATATTAAAGTTTGTAGAATTAATATTGATGCAAATCAAGATTTGGCTATTCAATATGAAGTTATGTCAATTCCAACATTAGTTGTTATAAAAAATGGAACAGAAGTCAATCGTGCAGTTGGTGTTTTGCCAAAAAATGAAATTGTAGATATGTTGAAGTAGAAATAAAAATAGAACAGAGTTTTTTCTGTTCTATTTTTTGCTTCCAAAATAAGATCTATCGTATAAAAAATCTAAAAACTATTGTAAAAAACTTTAATTTTATGGTAAAATAATATAAATTTAACTTTATTTTAAGGAGGAAACTGTGAATAACAAAGTTTTTTTAAGGTTATTAATCATAACAATTATTTTAGCATTTGTTGATATTATGCTATTTTCACCAGGAATTTACGGTTTGTCTTTTGCCATTCAGCCAGTTCTTTTTTGTGTAATGATTGCACTCAATATTTTGGTTTTAGCAGGCGAGATTTTATTTTTGAGTTTTTCAAACACTGCAAAATATGGTTATGATTTGGATAAATTAAAAGATGTGAATGATTATAAACAAGCACTAGATTCTTGCTATTCAAAAAATTCTCCATTTGCAAAAGAAATTAAACAGGCAATTGACCAAGTCATTTCAGTTGATAAAAAAAATCGTGTATTGACTGAAATTTTAACACAAAACAATAAAGAACATTATACAGCTCTTACTGATTTGGGAGAACAAGCTACGTCTTTTTTGGTAAATAATGTGCGAAAAATGTTAAATCGAATAGCAATTTATGATGCGGATATGGGAGAAAATTTATTAGGAGAACATAAAGCATATATTGATAAGTTAATTGTATCGAATGAAAATATTTTGACAGAGTTTAACAAATTACTCACTGAAGTTTCGCAATTAGATGATACTTCCACAGATGATACGCTTAGCAATGTTTTAAGCGATATGACCAATTCGCTAAAAATGTTAAGAGGCGAAGATATTTAAGTTTAAGGAGGGAAAAATGAACAAACAATCTAATAAGAAAATGATGTTTATTTTAGTTGTTATTTTTATAGCAATTATTGCAGCAGGTATTTACTCGACACAAAATTTGAAAAAATCTACTTCGGAAAAATCGTATGATAAAGCAATTTCTTATCTAAATCGATATTTGAAAAATATCAGAGTAGAACAGGCGGATTTGAAAAAATCAACAGTGACACTTGGTGAAACCAGTTTGGAAGACGAATTGCCAGATATTTCAGATTATCCATTAACAGTTGAAGGAAAAGGTGAAATTAATATTGAAATTTTCTCTTCTCCAGAAAAAGCAGGAGAAGATACAGATGGCTGGTTAAATGAAGTGGCAAAAAAATTTAATCAGTCAAATCAGACAATTAACGGCAAAAAAGCGACAGTTTCAATTCGCTCCATTGCATCTGGAGTGGCAGTTGATTATATTACATCTGGCAAATATGTTCCAGAAGCATTTACGCCATCGAATGAATTATGGATTGAAATGATACGTGCTCAAGATGTTGCTTTAACACAAACGAGTAGTGGAATTGCTCCAAATGCAGCAGGTATGTTACTTTCACAATCAACGTATGATGCTTTGCAAGAAAAATACGGAAAAGTAGATTTGGGCGTTATTGTAGAGGCGACTTGCAATAATGAAATTGCTATGGGTTACACGAATCCATATGCAAGTTCAACAGGGATGAATTTCTTAGTTTCTACATTATCTCATTTTGATGAAGCAAATCCTTTGAGTGCAAGTGCGATTAGTGGTTTCCAAAAATTTCAAGAAAATGTACCATTTGTTTCTTATATTACAATGCAAATGAGAAGTGCTGCTGAAAGCGGTTCATTGGATGCTTTTATTTTGGAATATCAATCGTATATTAATGATAGCACTTTAAAACGTGATTACAAGTTTATTCCTTTTGGTGTAAGACATGATAGTCCAATGTATGCAGTTGGTGACTTAAGTGAAGAAAAGAAACAATTATTACAACTTTTTACAGAATATTGTACTTCGAATGAGGCAAAAAAGTTGGCGACAGAATATGGTTTTTATAATAATTCAGACTATTCCACAGCGATGACTGATTATGATGGAGATTTGCTGATTAATGCGCAAAAATTGTGGAAAGAGGAAAAAGATTTGGGAAAACCAATTATTGCAGTTTTTGTTATGGATGTTTCAGGAAGTATGTCAGGAACGCCACTTACACAATTAAAACAATCTTTAATCAACAGTATGAAATATATTAATAATAATAATTACATTGGCTTAATAAGTTATAGCACAGATGTAACAATTAATTTGCCGATTAATGAATTCAACTTAAATCAAAAATCATACTTTAATGGAGCAGTAGAAGGTTTATCAGCTGCTGGAAATACAGCGACATTTGATGCTGTCATTGTAGCTGCCGATATGCTTGTAAAAAAACAAGCAGAAGTTCCAAACTCAAAACTGATGATGTTTGTTTTAAGTGACGGTGAGACGAATATTGGTCATTCGATTGAGGAAGCTAGCAATGTGATCAAGAATTTAAACATACCAATTTATACGATTGGTTATAATGCAAATATTGCGGCACTTGATGAAATTTCTTCAATTAACGAAGCAGCTAGAATACCATTAGATTCAGATAATGTAATTTATGGTTTAAGAAATTTATTTAATTCAAGTTTATAAAAAAGGGGAAAATTATGGAAAATTTAGAATTAGAAGTAAAAAAAATAGAAACAAACGAAATTGAGAATTCTCTTGTGACAGGAGAACAAATCACAGAAGAAAAAATTGAAAAGTCGCTTAGTTATGACGAATTAACAGAAGAACAGAAGCAAGCAATTGATCAATTTTTAACCAAAATTGATGTTTCTAATACAGCACAAATCTTGCAATTTGGAGCATCTGCGCAAAAGAATATTTCTCAATTTTCGGATACCGTTTTGGCAGAAGTAAAAACAAAAAATGTTGGGCAAGTGGGAGATTTGCTCTCAGGTTTAGTTTCTGAATTGAAATCATTTCAATCAGATTCTTCTAGTATTTTGAATAGTAAACCAAGTTTTTTTAATTCAGCTAAAAAGCAATTAAATAAAATTATAGCAAAATATAATAAAGTAGAAAACAATATAGAAACCATTGAAAAAACGTTGGAAGCGCAGAAGCTTACCATGTTAAAAGACATCGCAACATTTGATACCATGTATGACAAAAATTTGGAGTATTTTAAGGAACTTTCTTTATATATTATTGCAGGAGAGAAAAAATTAGAAGAATTGAAAAATGTAACTTTGCCAGCATTGGAAGCAAAAGCAAGAGAAACTTCTGAGCAATTAGATGTGCAAGCTGTCAAAGATATGGCAGATACGATTAATCGTTTTGAGAAAAAAATTTATGATTTAAAAACAACGAGAATTATTTCTATTCAAATGGCGCCACAAATTCGTTTAATTCAAAACAATGATAGTGAATTAATTAGTAAAATTCAAAGTTCGATTATTAATACCATTCCGTTATGGAAAAACCAAATTGTGATTAGTTTAGGTTTGGCTAATGCGAAAACTGCTTTGGAAACACAAAGAAAAGTAACAGACATCACAAACGATATGCTAAAAGCCAATAGTGAATTATTGAAACAAGGTACCATAGAAGTTGCGCAAGAATCAGAAAGAGCGATTGTGGATGTAGAAACACTTTCTAAAACAAATGCTGATATTATTGAAACTCTTGATACTGTTCTTCAAATTCATACAGAAGGTAAGAGAAAAAGACAAGAAGCTGAAATTGAGCTTGCCAAAATTGAGTCAGAATTAAAGAATAAATTGCTAGAAGTAAAAATTGAAGCAGAAAATTAAATAAAAAAGCTATTGACAAAATAAAATAATAAGTTTATAATAATTAACGGCAACAGACGATGTTTGCCGACTACAGAATGGATTTACATGAAGAGGGGGATATAAAAAGTAAAAGCACTATTTTCTTTAAAGAAGATAGTGTTTTTACTTTTTTTCTATTTTGCTAGTTCAAAAATCGCTTCTGCGTAAATTTTGCTAGATAAAATTAAAGTGTCAATGTCGATAAATTCATCTACTTGGTGGCACATATCTTTTTGATTTGGCATATTTGCGCCAAAAGCAACCATATTTGGAAAAGCTCTTGCAAAAGTTCCACCACCAATGGCAATTGGATCAAGATTTTGATGTGTTTTTTGATTAAAAATATTTGTTAGAGTTTGCACTAAATAGCTATCTTTTGGCACATACAAAGGTGCTTTTTCAAGTGTAAAATTGATGTGTACATTTGGGAAAATTTGGGTAAGTGTTTGAAATTTTGTTTTGATTTTTTCTAATGAAGTTGTCACAGGAACTCTTAAATTAAATCCAATTTCTAACAAATTATTCTCATAGCCAATAAATCCAACATTGGAAGTCAAAATGCCTGATTCATCTTCGATTTTCTCATCAGAAAAGAATTTTGGACTATGAATATTAAATAAATCCAAGTCGTAAAGTTTTTTTAAAAATGTAAATTCGTTTTCAATACAATTTTTAGCTAAGTTTATATTTAAGTATTCGACTAATTTAGTAATGGCATTATCGCCTAAATCAGGGTGAGCTGCATGTGCAGAAGTTCCAGTAAATTCAAGTTTTTGAAGATCACCAGATATTTTATCTTTTAAGGTAATCGAGCAAAATTTTGGTACAACATTCAAAGCATTTTGGTTGCAATTAATGTTTAGAATTTCCTGATTTTCAATGGAAAAAGGATGTGTAAGACGAACAGATAACATACCTTTTTCAGCATAAATGCAAGGAAAATCAGCATCTGGACTAAAGCCAATGGTAGGCATTTCTTCGCCTATTTTTTTATAGTAGTTGATACATTTCCAATCTTTTTCTTCATTTAAACCCAAAATCAAACGTACACGTTTATTTATTTTTTTGCCAGAATTCAAAATTGCTTTCATGGCATAAAGGCTTGCAACAACAGGGCCTTTGTCGTCAATTGAACCACGCCCATAAATTTTGTTATCGTGAATAACTGCATCAAATGGTGACGAAGACCATCCATCTTCTTGTTTAGCAGGAACAACATCTAAATGACCAACTATTCCAACCATTTCTTCACCTTCGCCAAATTCAATATAACCACAATAACCATCTAAATTTTTAGTTCGAAAACCTAATTTTTCAGCTAAATCCAAAGTATAATCTAGTGCTTTTTTACATTCTTCTCCAAAAGGCAAAGCAGGGTTATTCTTTTCTGTGGAGATACTTTGAAATTGAATTAAGTCACAAACTGTTTGAACCATATCGTTTTTAGCGGTTTCAATTATTTTATCAAACATAAAAACCTCCTTGTTAATATTGAAAAATAGAATACCTATTATTATGATAAATTTATCATTGTGTGAAAAAGAAGTCAAGTGTATGATAAACAATTTTTGCTTATAGATTGACAGATATGGCAAAATGTTATAAAGTAATTTTAATAAAAAATTTATAAATAAAGGAGAAAAATCATGGGAATTATAGAACTAAATCATTCACTTGTTTCAAATAAATTAGCGATTTTAAGGGATAAAAATACAGGGACAAAAGAATTTAGGGAAATTGTAAGTGAACTTTCAACATTACTTTGCTACGAAGCGTTAAAAGACGCTGAAACATATATTACAGAAGTTGAAACGCCAATTTGTAAAATGAATGTTAAAAAAATAAATGAAGAAAATTATGCATTTATTCCTATTTTAAGGGCAGGAACTGGCATGTTAGATGGATTAATTAGCATTATGCCAAATGCTAAAATTGGGCATATTGGTTTGTATAGAAACGAAGAAACCTTAAAGCCAGTTAAATATTATTACAAAACACCAAATGGTTTAGCAAATCGTGAAGTGATTGTGCTTGATCCAATGCTTGCAACAGGTGGTTCAGCAATTGATGCTATTAACATGCTAAAAGAAGATGGGGCGGTTAAATTAAAATTTTTGTGTATTATTGCGGCTCCAGAGGGAATAAAGAAAATGAAAGAAATTCATCCAGATGTAGATATTTATTGTGCGGTAATAGACGAGCATTTGAATGAAAATGGATATATTGTTCCAGGATTAGGAGATGCAGGAGATAGAATTTTTGGAACAAAGTAAAATGAGAGGCGTGGTATACGACGCATTTATCTACAAGTAAAAAAATGTAAAATCTGACCGCTCATTCTATTCCATTTTAACAAAATATGTTATATAATAACAAAGTAAAAATGAGAATAAGGGGAAAAATTATGAAAATAGGATTTATTTTTCCAGGGCAAGGCGCGCAAAGTGTTGGCATGGGAAAAGATTTATATGAAGCGTATGACGAAGTAAAACAGGTATATCAAAAAGTGGGTCAAATTTCTGGGGTAGATATTGCGAAAATCACATTTGATGGACCTGAGGAGGAATTATTCCAAACGAAAAATACGCAGCTTGCTATTTTGACAATGAGTATTGCTATTTTAGAAATTTTAAAGAAAAAGGAAATTGTACCAGAATATACAGCAGGATTAAGTCTTGGGGAATATTCAGCGTTGTATTGTGCAGGAGCGTTTGATTTTGAAACAGTTATAAAAGTGGTTAAAAAACGTGGCGAATTAATGCAAGAATTGGTGCCAAATGGCGATTGGGCAATGGCAGCGATTATGGGATTAGAAGACAAAAAAGTAGAAGAAGTTTGTCAAACAATAACAGATGGATTTGTTGTGCCAGCAAATTTTAATTGTCCAGGGCAAGTGGCGATTTCGGGCGAAAGAAATGCAGTTATGGTTGCGATGGAAAAAATGAAGGAAGCAGGCGCAAGGAAATGTGTCGAACTGAAAACAGCAGGACCATTTCACACAGAAAAACTGCAAGATGCATCAAAATCTTTGCAAGAAGTATTACAAGCTGTGGAAATAAAAAATCCTGAGATTTCGGTTGTGAAAAATATAGATGCAAAACCATATTCAGAAAGTGACAACAAGCAAGAAATTTTAGCAAAACATGTAATTAACCCAGTTCGATTTTCAGATACGATAAAATATATGATTGAAAATGGTGTAGATACATTTGTTGAAATTGGGCCAGGAAAAGTTTTAACAGGTTTTGTGAAAAAAGTAGATAAAGATGTCAAGTTGATTAATATTAATAGTGTAGAAACTTTAGAAAATGCAATTAAGGAGTTTGAAGAAAAATAAAATAAAAGAAAGGAAGTAAGAAAATGGGAAATGGAAAAACTGCATTAATAACAGGTGCGGCGCGTGGAATTGGAAAAGAAATTGCTTTGAAATTAGCAAAAGAAGGATATGATGTAGCGATTAATTATCGAACTATGAATAGTGAAGTTGAGACTTTGAAAGCACAAATTGAAAGCGATTTTGGTGTAAAATGTGTGCTTGTGCAAGGCGATGTTGCTAAATTTGAAGATGCCGAAAAAATGGTAAACGAAACAAAAGAGCAATTAGGAAAAATTGATGTTCTAGTAAATAACGCAGGTATCACAAAAGATGGTTTGCTTATGAGAATGCCAAAAGAAGATTTTGAAAATGTAGTGAATATTAATTTAGTAGGAACGTTTAATGTAACAAGAAATGTTGTTCCACTTATGGTAAAACAAAAATCAGGAAGAATTATCAATATTTCGTCTGTGGTCGGTGTTGCAGGAAATGCAGGGCAAACAAATTATTCTGCTTCAAAAGCAGGTATTATTGGTTTTACAAAAAGTTTGGCAAGAGAGGTTGCTAGCCGAAATATTTTGGTAAATGCAGTAGCACCAGGTTTTATAGCAACTGATATGACAAGTATTTTGACAGACGCCCAAAAAGAAGGGATTAATAGTCAAATTCCACTTAAGAGAATGGGAACAGTAGCAGATGTAGCTAATTTGGTGAATTTTCTAGCTTCAGAAGATGCGTCATATATCACAGGGCAAGTGATTAATGTAGATGGCGGCATGGTAATGTAAAATTAAAAAGGAAAGGAATGGAAAATGGAAAGAAGAGTAGTAGTAACAGGTTTGGGTTGTATCACTCCAATAGGAAATAATGTGGAGGAATTTTGGAAAGGAATTGAAAATAGCAAATGTGGGATTGATGAAATTACTGCGTTTGATACAACAGACTATAAAGTGCATTTAGCAGCAGAAATCAAAAATTTCAATCCAGAAGATTATATGGATAAAAAAGAAGCAAAAAGAATGGATCGTTTCATACAACTTGCGATTGTAGCAGCAAAAGAAACTATGACAGATAGTAATTTAAAGGTAGATGAAATTGACGCAACACGTTTTGGTTTGATAATTGGTTCTGGGATTGGTGGTTTAATAACTATTCATGAAGGTTGTACTATTTTGAATGAAAAAGGACCAAATCGAGTTTCACCATTTTTTATCCCAATGGCAATCAGTAATATGGCTGCTGGCAATGTTTCGATTGAAGTTGGAGCAAAAGGGCAAACGTATAGTTTAACAACAGCTTGCGCAACAGCAACAGATGCAATAGGTGAAGCATTTCGTATGATTCGACATGGTTACCAAGACATTATGATGGCAGGAGGAACAGAAGCACCAATTACGCCTATTTCAGTTGCAGGGTTTTCGAATATGAAAGCATTAAGTACAGCAACTGATAAAAATAGAGCAAGTATTCCTTTTGATAAAGAAAGAAATGGTTTTGTTATGGGAGAGGGTTCTGGATTAATTTTGTTAGAAGATTTGGAACATGCTAAAAAAAGGGGTGCCAAAATTTATGCAGAAATCGTGGGGTATGGTGCAAGTTCAGATGCCTATCATATTACATCTCCATTGCCAGATGGAGAAGGTGGAGCAAGAGCTATGACAAATGCTATGCAAGATGCGAAAATTAAGCCAGAAGATATTACCTATATTAATGCACATGGAACATCGACACATTTGAATGATTCTGGTGAGACATTGGCTGTCAAAACAGCTTTTGGAGATGCTAGTAAAATAGTTATGATGAGTTCAACGAAAGGAAATACGGGACATTTGTTAGGAGCAGCTGGTGGTGTGGAAGCGATTGCTTGTATTAAGGCAATTGAAAAGGGATTAGTGCCACCAACAATTAATTATCAAGTTCCAGATGAAGAATGTGATTTGGATATTGTTCCCAATATGCCAAGAAAAGCAGATATCCAATATGCGATGTCTAATTCATTAGGATTTGGCGGACATAATAGCAGTATTATTTTTAAGAAATATGAAGCATAGATAAAATTTGGCATATTGCTTCGTGTCTTTACAAAAAAGGAGGGATAAAAATGGAATATCAAGAAATTAAAAAATTAATGGATGATATGGGAAATTCAAAATTGACAGAACTAGAAATTGAATTTCCTGACGGAATTAAAATTAGTATGAAAAAAGAAGATGGAAAAAAACTTTCAGCGCCAGTTCCAGCAGTAGTTCCACAGGCACAGCCACCAATGAACATTATTCAAGCACAAGCTCCAGTGGAAGTAAAAAGTGAAGAGAAAAAGATAGAAGGAAATGTTGTGAAGTCACCAATGGTAGGAACATTTTATTCAAAATCTTCACCAAGTGCAGATGCTTTCGTTAAAAAGGGAAGTAAGGTCAAAAAGGGTGATACATTGTGTATTATAGAAGCCATGAAATTAATGAATGAAATTGAGTCAGAATATGATGGAGAAATTGTGGAGATTTTAGCAAGTGATGAGGATATGGTGGAGTATGGGCAACTATTGTTCATTATTAAGTAAACTGTTAGCGAAGAATGAGTGCTACAGATTACTTAGTTCATATTTTTATAAAAAGTCTTTTAATAGCTTTGGTCAGTGGGACATTGGGGCGCCAAACTGAGAGATAAAAGCTGGCAAAATCTTGCGCATTAACTACGCGAGGAAGGACACAAAATTGTGTATACTATGTGAAAGTTAGGTAAATTTTGTGCGAAATTTAAAAAGGAGAGAACTATGTTGAATATTAATGAAATTATGGAGATTATTCCGCAACGTGCACCATTTTTAATGATAGATAAGGTTGAAGAATATGTGCCAGGAGAAAGCTGTACTGCATACAAAAATGTGTGTATTAATGAACCACATTTTGTGGGACATTTTCCAGGGCAACCAATTATGCCAGGGGTGTTAATTGTTGAGGCTTTAGCACAAACTGGTGCAATTGCGATTTTATCAATGGAAGAAAATAAAGGGAAAAATGCGCTATTTGGTGGAATTGATAAATTGCGTTTTAAAAGGCAAGTTGTGCCAGGAGATGTTTTGAAGTTAGAAGTAAAAGTGATTAAGAAAAAAGGTCCTATTGGAGTAGGAGAAGCTTTAGCGACCGTGAATGGAGAAATTGCGGCAAAGGGAGAACTGACTTTTGCTGTGGTAGATATGCCAAAAGAGAATTAAATAAAAGCCACACCGGCAAACAAAATGAAATTCTGCTTGCCAGTGCGACTTGTGGATGTAACGTTAGTGTCACTTCGAATTGGAATTACTCTTGAAATAAACGATGGTTCTTCCGTATTCGCGGGTATAACGTGTTACAATGAAACCAAATTCTGTAAAAATTCGAACAATGTCTTTGCGTTTGTAATTATCAGAAAGTTTTAGTTTTAAAGTCCGACCAACAATAAGTTGGGTAAAATGGTAAAAACGCCACTTGTCTTTAAAGTCCTCAATAAGTGGAGTATACTTTTTTTGAACTCTCTGGCTTACACATTGACAGTATTCGTCGCAATACTTAGTATAAACTTTGGTTAAATCAATGGACATTATAATACCTCCTAATATATAGTAAATACATTATACTATAAATTTACATAAAAGTCAATCGTTTTATAATTAAGAAAGGAATTACGAAATGCTAAAAAAAGTATTAATTGCCAATCGTGGCGAAATTGCGGTTCGTATTATAAGAGCTTGTAAAGAACTTGGAATTGCAACAGTTGCAGTGTATTCAGAAGCTGACAAAGATGCGTTGCATACACGTTTAGCAGATGAAGCTATTTGTATTGGACCTGCCAAATCGAACAAAAGTTATTTGAATATCAAAAATATTTTACAAGCAGCTTGTGGAACTGGTTGTGATAGCATTCATCCAGGTTTTGGTTTTTTGTCGGAAAATGCTAATTTTGCGAAAATGTGTGAAGAAAGCAATCTGAGATTTATTGGACCATCTTACCAAATTATTGATTTAATGGGAAATAAATCTAACGCAAAAGAGCTCATGAAAAGTGCGGGTGTTCCTGTTGTTCCAGGATCGGATGGAAGTGTTAAAAACGTAGAAGAGGCAATTCAGATTGCAGATAAAATTGGTTATCCGATTATGATAAAGGCCTCAAGTGGTGGAGGTGGAAAAGGAATTCGTTTAGTCAGAGCGCTGGAAGAATTGCCAGAAGCATATGAAATTGTTAAACAAGAAGCCTTAATTTCTTTTAATGATGATGAAATTTATATTGAAAAATTAATTGAAAATCCAAGACATGTGGAAATTCAGGTGTTGGCTGATGAATTTGGAAATTGTATTCACTTAGGAGAAAGAGATTGCTCAGTACAAAGGCGACATCAGAAAATTTTGGAAGAAAGTCCGTCTACTGTTTTGGATGATAAATTAAGAAAGAAAATGGGAGAAGCTGCGATTAATGCAGTAAAAGCAGCACATTATTCCAATGCAGGAACCATTGAATTTTTGGTAGATAAGCATAAAAATTTTTATTTTATGGAAATGAATACAAGAATTCAAGTAGAGCACCCAGTAACAGAATGGGTAACTGGAATTGATATTGTCAAAGAACAGCTTAAGATTGCATCAGGCGAAAGCTTATGTTATACACAAAAAGATGTCCATATAAAAGGACACAGTATTGAATGTAGAATTAACGCAGAAAATCCAGAAAAGAATTTTATGCCATGTCCAGGTACAATTATGGATTTGAATTTGCCAGGAGGAAATGGTGTAAGAGTGGACACAGCAGTATATACAGGTTACAAAATTCCACCAGTTTATGACTCGATGATTGCTAAAATTATTGTACATGCGGAAAATAGAGAAGCAGCAATTGCCAAAATGAAAGTAGCTCTAGACGAGTGCGTAATTGATGGGGTAGATACGAATATTGATTTTTTGTATCAAATTTTGGAAAATGAAAATTTTGTTTTAGGTAATTTTGATACATCTTTTATTCAAAAAGAATTTGACATGTAAAACCATAGAAGGAGAGAAATTATGGTCATTGATAAATTAAAAAAAAGAGGAAAAAAGAAAATTCGCCAGCCAGAAAATAAAAGTGATATTCCCATTGGCAAATGGGTAAAATGTGAAAAATGTGGAGAAATTTTATACAAAGAAGATTTCCATAAAAATCATAGTGTTTGTATGAGTTGTGGACATCATTTTCGCTTGTCCGCTAGGCGTAGAATTTGGCAAACGTTAGATGAAAACTCATTTGAAGCTTTTGATTTGCATTTGAAAACAGTTAATCCATTGGAAATGGAAGATTACATGTCAAAGTTAAAAGGCTTACAGGAAAAGTTAGGTATGGATGACGCAGTAGCTTGTGGTACTGGCAAAATTAATGGAGAAAAAGTTGTTATTTGTGTGATGGACGGAAATTTCTTAATGGGAAGTATGGGAAGTGTTGTTGGAGAAAAAATTACATATTCCATTGAGCAAGCCATTGAACAAAAATTGCCACTTATTATTTTTTCTGTATCAGGTGGAGCGCGCATGCAAGAAGGTATTATTTCATTGATGCAAATGGCGAAAACGTCAAGTGCTATTGCTAAATTAAATAAAGTAGGTGGATTATTTATTTCAGTTTTGACAGATCCAACGTATGGCGGAGTAACGGCAAGTTTTGCATCTTTGGGAGATATTATCTTGGCTGAGCCAAATGCCATGATTGGTTTCGCAGGAAAACGTGTTATTAAACAAACCATTGGGGAAGAGTTGCCAGAAGGTTTTCAAACAGCAGAGTTTTTATTAGAACATGGTTTTGTAGATAAAATTGTAGAGCGAAAAGATATGAAAGAAACGCTATATAAATTGATAAAATTTAATCAATAGGAGGTGATGAGATTGCCAGAAGATAAAAAAAAGTTGACTGCTTGGGATAGAGTAAGCCTTGCGAGAAACGCTAAGCGCCCAACTGCACTAGATTACATAAATATTATTTTTGATGATTTTTTAGAACTCCATGGAGATAGATTATATAGTGATGATGGAGCCATGGTTTGTGGTTTGGCGAACATTGGCAAGGAAAATTTTACGGTTATTGCAGAGCAAAAAGGTCGAAATACAAAGGAAAATATTAAGCGTAATTTTGGAATGCCAAATCCAGAAAGTTACAGAAAAGCGATTAGGCTTATGAAGCAAGCAGAAAAGTTTAACCGACCAATTGTTACTTTTATTGATACAAAAGGTGCTTATCCAGGAATTGAGGCAGAGCAGAGAGGGCAAGGAGAGGCGATTGCCAAGAGCATGATGGAAATGGCAATCCTAAAAACGCCAATTATTTGTATTGTGATTGGAGAAGGTTCGAGTGGTGGAGCACTTGCAATTGGTGTGGGTGACGAAATTATTATGCTGGAAAATGCAGTATATTCAGTACTTTCACCAGAAGGTTTTTCAAGTATTTTGTGGAAAGATGGAAAACGAGTCAAAGAAGCAGCAGAAAAAATGAAAATGACAGCACAGGATTTGAAAAAGTTAAAAGTAGTTGACAAAATTATTGATGAGCCAGAAGGTGGTGCCCAAAAGGATTTAGAAGGTGTTGCAGAAAATATGAAAAAAACAATTTTATCAGCGACAAAAAAATTAGCCAAAAAGTCGAAAGACGAATTGGTGCAAGATAGATATCAAAAGTTTAGAAAAATGGGAGAGTATACCCAATAAAATTTTAAGGAGGATTTGAAAATGATTTTAAAAGATAAAACAATTTTGATTATGGGAATTCGAAACAAATGGAGTATTGCATATGGTGCAGCTAAGTCTGCATTTGACCAAGGAGCAAAAGTGATTTTTACTTTTATGGGAGAGGATAATCGAGATAAAATTGAAGAACTAATTTCAGAATTTGGAGAGGCAAAAGCTTATAGTTGTGATGCTTCAAAAGATAGTGATTTGGAGAATTTATTTGCCAATATTAAGAATGATTATGGTAAAATTGATGGAATTGTGCATTGTATTGCACATGCTTTTACAGAAGATTTGCATAATCCATTTGTAGAAACGAGCAAAGAAGGATATTCACATGCTGTTGATGTAAGTAGCTATACGTTTGTTGCAACTGCTAGAATTGCAAAGGAGAAAGATGTTTTGGCGGAAGATGCCAGTTTGGTAAGTTTGACCTATCATGGTTCGACAAAAGTTTTACCAAATTACAATGTAATGGGAGTTGCAAAAGCAGCTTTGGAATGTAGTGTGCGTTATTTGGCGGATAATTTAGGACCAATGGGAATTCGTGTAAATGCTGTTTCTGCAGGACCAATTAAAACATTGTCAGCAAAAGGAATAAAAGATTTTGGTTCGATTTTAGATGTGGTAGAAGAAAAAGCCCCACTCAGAAGAAATGTAACCAAAGAACAAGTAGGAGATAGTGTGACATTTTTGCTAAGTTCAATGTCAAGTGCGGTAACTGGACAAATTATTTATGCCGATAGTGGTTACAATATTATGGGAATTTAAAAGTATAAGAAAAGGAACTGTAGAAAAAATAAAAAGATAGAGTTTTTTCTACAGTTTTTTTTAGCTAATTTTCTTTTGTTTTTTTGCTGGCTGAATTTTTAAATTATCTTTTAAAATATATTCTGCAAAAGTGTCAATTTGTTTTAGTTGTTCATCAGTAATATTAATGTAATCTTTAGCGAATAGATTAGTATGTATTTTGTCATAATGGCAATCCATTTTTTCAGGTTTTCGAATATCTGTCTTACACATCAGATAATCTAATGATACATCGAAAAAATCGGCTAATATAGAAGCGTCTTTTGTATCAAGTCTTCTTTTTTCATTTTCATACAAGCCAATTGCTTGAGAAGTTACCCCTAAAATTTTACCAAGTTCTGCTTGATTTAGACGATTTTCGTCTCTTAATAGTTTAATTCTATTCATAAAAGTGCCTCCAGATATTATATAAAAATATTATAAAACAAAAAGTTTAATTTGTAAACACTTAATTCAATATTTTCTTACAGCGACAAGCATTTGAAACAATGAGTTGTAATTGGTAAAAAAAGGTATTGACAACAAACTAGTTGTTTGATAAGATGAATATATATAGAAACATATTGTTTAGAAGAAGGGAGGAAAAATCATGAAAACTTTAAAGCAATTAAGAGAAAGTAAAGGACTTACACAAAAACAAGCGTCTGAAATCCTTGATATTACAAAGGAATATTTGTCTATGCTAGAAAGAGCTGAAAGGAATCCAAGTGATCATTTAAAAGAGGTAATGGCGAGGTTATATGGTA